>JBJEKG010000027.1:0-4685 GCA_051878535.1 Muribaculaceae bacterium | reverse complement strand
TTAGCTGAATATCAGCGAGAAAAAAAATTCCAGCAAAAAAGTGACGAAAACAGGAAATAGTGCAAAATTCTTTCCAATTCTTTCCAATATTTGCAAAATTGGAAAGAATTTGCTATTTAGAGGATAATCGCTCAGTCGAAAAACGCCTACGAGCGAGCATTCTTATACTCGGAAGCCGACGGCATAGAAATCGGCTACTTCGTGACCTATCATATAACAACCCGCAGCTTGTTGATAATCAATCGTTTAGAACTTTGCCGCGGAGCGGCATAAAGTACGCCGGAGGCGTTCTCCGGGCGTTAACCGAGGGGTGCTACCGCGGAGCGGCTGCTCCCCTCGGCCTGTCGGTCACGTCCTTTCCACCGTGAAACTGTGTCAAAAGTCTGGCCTGTGAAACACAGCGTGCAAAGGGTTCACAGGAGAACAGGAGATTTAGCAGGAGGACAGGAATTATATTATTGATATTCAATTCATTACATCCTGTTCTCCTGTTGAATCTCCTGTCCTCCTGTGGATTTTTCCGCGCACGTTCGGCCACACCTGGACTTTTTGACACACTTTCTCTTTGCGGGCGCCAGCGGGCGTAGAGATCCCCTCCAGGGAACAGGGGGGTAGCTATTGCGCACCCGTGGCAGGAGACGCTCCGCGCCACCAGCCACGGGTTAACCCCCGGAGAACGCGCTCCGCGCGTACCACATACCGCTCCGCGCGTACCACATACCGCTCCGCGGCATGGTTGCTAAACTGACGGCACGGCAGGCGTCGCTCGGCTCAACCGCCTCACCGGCAGCCGGTAACTACTATCCCAAAATGAACAAGGCTTCAGGCTTCGGTCGGCTCGGACTTGTCGGCGGCATCGAGCAGGGCCATCTCGCGGAAAGTGGCCGGCGACATACCCACTTGCTGCTTGAAGTATACGAAGAAACTCTTGGCCGAAAGGAAGCCCAAATCGAGGGCGAGCTGGGTGGCGGTGGTGCGGCACTCGGGGTCGGACAGCAGCCGCACGGCTTCGCGGATACGCTCGGTGTTGATGTACTGCGAGTAAGTCATGCCGGTCTTCTGCTTGATGACCTGGGTGAGGTAAGTGTGGCTGCATCCCAGACGCTGAGCCAAGCTGTCGCGGGTGATGGTGGTGTCCTTGTAGGCTTGGTTCACAACCACTTCTTCATGGAGACGCCGGTAGAGGATTTCCACCTTGCCGGCAGCGATGCCTTCGCTCTTGGGCTCTTCCTCGACGGCGGTTTGCGCGTTGAAATCTTTCTCGCGTTGCATGAATTGCTTGTTCTGGCGCACAATGTTGAGGTACATTCGGCGTTGGCGCCGGTAGTAGAACGCCATCAAGCCGATTATGATGAGCACGGCCACACCCGACACTATCAGCACCGTCCACAGTCGGCTGTTGCGCGCCTGCATCAACTCGAGTTGATGCTCCTTCTTGGCAGTGTCGTATTCGATGCGCCAGCGCTGTGCCATCTCCTTATTCTTGAACTGTGCCACCGAATCGGTCACAGCGGCAAACGTGTCCATATAGCAGTAGGCTTGGTACTGATTGCCCAAGGCGGCATAATCCTGCGCAATCAGTCGATACGGCTCGGCCCAGAGCAAGGCTCGCCCTTCCGACTGATATTCCTCAAGCGCAATACGGCACTGCTCAATCGACTGCTGATGGCGACCGGTGAGGTGGAGCAGCTCGCCGTAGTTGTAGAAGTTGATAAACGTGTATGGGTTGAGCATCAGCTCGTTATAGTACTGCTCGGCCCGCTCGTAATCACCCATCCTCACGGCCACGTTGGCCATGATTTGCAGGTAGCGATTGTTCATCCCGATGCCCTTGAGCACCTCGGCAAACGAGTGGGCCTTCTTTTGGTCGAAATTGACGGTAGAATAATAGATGCCACAGTGGGCGGCCGAAGCGTAGAGCAACATGGTGTCGTTGTTGCGCGAGGCGTAATCGTAGATGTCGCGGTCGTAGTTGATGCCCAACGTGTCGTTGAGAATAATCATAATGGCCGACAGATTCTGCTCGGCCACGATGGCACTATGCTCATCGCCCAAAGCTCGAGCCATATCCATACTGCGAGTGATGTAGTGGCGCGATGCGGCATAGTTGCGGAAAAAAAGCGCCTCGTAAATGCCGCGAGCATTGTACACTTTGAGCATCAGCGAATCGTTGGGATGTCGCTCCACTATTGATTCACACTGCTGCAAACGCCGGTAACGCTCCTCGGCTTGCTCCGGATGAAAATTGTACACCCCCGAATAGTAAAGGCTATAGGCCTTCAACTGCTCATCGCCGCTGCGGTCGGCCAAGTCCGTCAACAGCTGCGCCACCGAATCGCAACGGTCAAACCGAGCGGTATAGGCCAAGTCGGCGCACTCCCGGAGCAACTCTTGCCCGCGGCTCTGCTGCTCGGCATCGGAACACGCTCCCAACGCCAATGCCAACCCACAATATATAATAGTGCGAACCATCGTCCGCAATTCTGTAAAATTCATATAGACAAATTAGTAATCAGCCACAAATTTACAACAAATTTTCCATCCCGCCAAAAAATAGACATACTTATGAGAAATTAAATCTTGCTTCTCCGTGCAATTCGCCGGCGGACACACTTTCTACGTCTTACGTTGAAAAATTCGCAACTTCGTTCGACCCACTACTGTGCAACGCATAGCTGAGCACTTGTTGATTTCCGATTTCTTCCAAAAAATTGGAAAATAATCGATTTTTGAGCTTTAACCCCGAAAAATATCGAGTTAAAGCTCAAAAATTTCATTCTACCGCTTGGGGGCGAACAGGTCGTCAAGGGTGACTTGACGCACCACTACACCGGCATTGGCGTTGCGCCGCACACCGTAGGGCGTAATCATGGTGAGGTGGAGCGAGTGGGTAGTGCCGGTCACGTAGCGGAAAGTGGCCACGCGCTGGCGCAGGTCGGCGCTGTAGGCCGGCGTAATTGCGTACTCTTCTTTGGAGAATTTCATCTCGCACAGATTTATCACGCGGTCGCGGCGCGAGATAAGCAGGTCGATTTGGCAGCCGGGTGTGAAATCATCGCCCGCGAAGCGCCATGCGCTGACCTCGGTTTGGATGCCGGCGATGCCGAGCGCTTGTTTGATTTGCGCGATGTGGGTGAGGCATACTTGCTCGAAGGCCAAACCGGTCCACGCGCGGTGTGCCGGAAGGTCGATGGTATTCGACCAGTGGTGCTCATCTTTGGAATTGTATTTCTGAACAAACCGCTTGAAGAATAGGATTGCGAGGTCGGTGAGTTGGTACACCGCATCGCGCTGATTTTTGCCGAAGGCATTGTATTTGCGAATGAAGTCGCACGCAATCAGGTTGTTAAGCGCCTTGGTCAACGCGCCATTGTTCTGCACCTTGGCCTTGCTGATGATTTCAGTGCGAGTTATGCCAACATTCTTTGAGGCGATGGCATCAACAATGGCCGAGTAGTAATCTGAATCCTTGAACAGCGAGCGAAACAGGAAATCATATTCTTGACTGAGCGGAGCATGAGGGGCGAAGAACAGCTCATCAACATTGCCGTAGATGCTCAAATCCGGGCGCAAAGTGCTGAGGTACATCGGCACTCCGCCAAAGGTCATATACGCTTCCAAAATATCAATTCTATCCCAGTCAATCCCCTTTGAGCGGAGCAGTTGCTCGGTTTCGCACAGGTCGAACGGAGCCAAGTAGATGCGCTCGGTTGTGCGGTTATACAGTCCGCCTTGGCCGCCGATAAAGGTGTCGGTCATCCATGTGGTGGCACTGCCGCACACTATCAACTTAAGATTGGCGCAAGTCGACCCCCAACTGTTCCAAAACCATTCGAAGGCTTTAAGGAATCGCCCTTTAGGGTTATCAAACCACGGCAGTTCGTCCAAAAACACCACAATCCGCTGTTGGTCAAGCGATTCCAAATAATCTCGCAGAGCCATAAATGCATCGAGCCAAGTTTTGATATGCGAAGTGGGCCTTCCGCTTCGGCGACGCAACTCATCGCAAAACACAGCCAACTGTTCGACCATTTTCCCGCGAAAAATGCCGGTGGCGTAGAAATCAAACTTGCCATCGAAAAATTCCTTTACCAAAAAGGTCTTGCCGATGCGGCGGCGACCATACACGGCCACTAACTCCGCACGGTCGGATTCAACTATGCGCCGCAGCCGATCAATCTCTTTACTTCTACCGATTATTTTATTTGACATAACACCTATTTTGGGGCAAAATTACTAAAAATTTATTTATTTTGCAAGTTTTGAGCTTTAACCCCGAAAAATATCGAGTTAAAGCTCAATTATTCAATTATGCGAAAGAGCCCGGAAAGCGAAGTGTAGGCACAAGCATCTGCCGGATGAGGTGTGAATGATGTTGGCGTGAAAAATAAAAAATCAGAAAAAATTGCTGATTCATTTGGCTGTTTCGACTATTTCTCGTAAATTTGTGTCAGCGAATCAAACGTTAACACTATTCTCGAAAAATGAAAAAGCTAATATATGTGCTGGTAATAATCATGGGCATACTCCCAGCAATCCCTACCCCTTCTTTTGCCCAAGTCAGAACGCGCCTAAGAGATCGACGTGGTTATTATAATCAACTGGAACGATATGGCCGAGTTGAATACTATGGAGTGCTTTACTACCCCATCGGAAAAGATTCCCTGCAGGCCAAAGGAGATAAT
>JBJEKG010000026.1:0-4686 GCA_051878535.1 Muribaculaceae bacterium | reverse complement strand
AGGATGATGACGTGGTCTTCCATCCCCGCTTCGGCGATTTTGGCGCGGATGAGGGGTTCGTCGCCGCCGTAGCCGATGATGAACCACTTCACGTCCAAGCCTTTGGCGCGGACGCGGCGGCAGATGTCGGGCAAGTTGTCGTAGTTCTTCGCTTCGGAGAAGCGACCTATTGAGAGCAAACGGGTCATAATATCGATGAGTTTGGCGCAGATGTCGGGCAGATTGTCGAAATTCTTTTGGTCAGAGAAGCGACCTATTGAGAGTAACCGGAGGCAATTTACCCCCCCATTTCGGCGCTAATATCCACTAAATCAGCGCGTTGACGCACAAATTGAGGCGAGAGGATGTTCTCAATCTCCACAACCTTCTCGCGCAATGAGGGAAACACCTGCAAGAATGTGCGCGTTACGTCCGACGAAATCGAGGCGATGTGGTCGTAGCTCTGCCACACAGGCAGTTCGCGGGCGGCATCCACCCAAATGCGAGTGTAGTCGGTGTGAATCCACGCCACCTTGCGGTGGGCGCGCACCTTGTTTTGCACGATGCGGTGGGGCGTGCAGAAGCTGATGGCGAGGTCGTACTCCACCGCGGGGTTGATGGGCGGCAGCAACGGGGTGGTTTGCGCCGACATATAGTCGAACGCACTCGCGTTGGGCAAAGACGAACCGCTGTGGCTGTAAGCCTTCGCCGTCTTGCGCTTGGCCACCAACCGTGCGAATGCCAACCGCCAATATCCGCGGCGCACCAACTCCGCGATCGGCCGTTCCAACATCGTGTACGGCCCCATCGGCGGCAACACATTCACCCACTTCGGTATGAACTGCATCATCTCGCCGCGGTGGTCGTGCAAGAAAAGGTCCACCTGCACCCGCTGCGGGTCTAACGCCGACAGCAGCCCCACCAACGCCGTCTCCGCCCCGCCAATATACATATAATGCATCACAATCAAAATCCGCGGTGTCATAGCAATTTCTTATTTGAAGTGTCAAAATGGCACAATGCCTTGCTTGTTTGTGTCAAAGAGTCATCTCTGTTATCGGAATTTTTGTTTGGCACGAGTATTGCAATCAGTTTATTGGTAGCAACTCAGCTTCCATTAAAAAAAATTAAATTATGAAAAATTTTATAAATTATTTTAACAATTTTAATGAGCCGAAAGGCAGTTCGACACGATTCGAGTATTTTGAAAACGTTGCTTATTCAGAAGCATACGTTTGTAGAGTATCAGCTTGTAATAATTACGGCAACTTGGTTGAAGTGCAGATGCAAAAGGCGTATAGTGTACACGAATGCACATACATCAATGCATTACGTCAAGATTGTAATAAAAACACGGAATTACTGATTGACCCTTTGCGGCAAAGCCCCAGTAACCTATAAGCTGTTACTTCCCAATCTTTTCAAACGCTTGCCCAAAGGCAGGCGCTTTTTATTTCCTACTAATGGCCTTTATTATATTTGATTTGACTTTGGCCAAGGCATCGAGTGCGTTTGAGATTGCCCACGCGCAACGAGAGCCGGCAATGCCACGGTAGAAGACCTTACGGCGGTAGTTGGAGAAGCCTCTTTGCGAGCAGACATATTGAATCCGGGGTTGGTCGATTATTGATAAAATCCGCGACTTTACTTCAGCTTTGTGCTGCGGTTCGATGGCCTTGTAAACCGACATCATATTCGTGAGTTGCATACTGAAGAAGCTATCATGGTATTTTTCGAACAGCTGGTTCTTGCGAAGGTCTTTCTCAACCATCTCGCGGACGGTGATTAAATCCATTAGGCTTTTGCCGCGCTTATTGGAAGTGGCACCGGGACGAAGACGATAATAAAGAAGTCGTTCGCGAACTATGGAAATCTTGTCGAGCAAAGTTATTTCGAGCCAGTGAGCAGGCATGTCTTGTTTGGTTAGGCCGGTTGGGAAGTATATTCCGATTTGTTTGGCTACACTCACTTTCAGAAGCCTTACCCAAGTGAATGCGAGCAATTTTAGCAGGCGGGACTTATCTATCGTATCAATCGGCATAGCGGAAGGAACCGCTTTGGCGGTGTCAAGTTCGTTTACATCGCGAAACTCGCAATAGTCCCATAAAACCAAGTCGGAATCATTTTTTTGAGCTGAAGCGATGGCCTTTTCCACCAAGTCCAGTGCGAAAATGTCGTCACCATCTACCATAAGAATCCATTCGCCCGTTGCTTCGTTTAGCGCTCGAGTACGTGATACCGAAAGGCCTTGATTATGCGATTGCTGCTCAATGCGGATGCGATTATCTCGCTGTGCATACTCTTGAAGAATCTGCCACGAACCATCAGTGGAGCAGTCGTCAATACAGAGTATCTCCAAGTTGCGGTAAGTTTGGTTTACAATGCTGTCGAGCGCCTCTTTCAAGTATGGCTCAACATTGTAAACGGCTAATGCAATGGTAACTAATTTATTTTGATTTGCCATAGATAAATGCTAACTGACTGTTAATCATGGTATCGCAAATGACAAGAATAATCAGAGTTATTATTACCAAAACTACACTTGATGTAATTGGTGAAATGCTTAGGTTATTTACAGCGGGGAACAATAATAGCCACAAGGCTTGGTGTAGGCCGAAGATGGTGAGGGAGCTTTTGCCGCAGGTGGCGAGGAGGTGGGCGATGCAGGGGAGTTTTATTTTGGTTAAGCTGAGGCTGAGTTGGTAGCAGCTGTATATCATTGGGAGGGCGAGTAGAATCATGTAGAGGGGAAAGATGTTGTCTTTCATTTCTACTCGGACGTTGAGGTGTAGGATTGCGAAGGTGAGGAGTGTGAGGGTTGCTATTGCGATTAGCGGGTTATATGGTTTGCGCAGGTGTTCGCTGTTGAAAAGGATGTGGCCGAGGTGATAAAATATGAGACTGCTGATGGCTGTGTCAAGAAATAATGGCGTAACCATCTGATTACCAATCAAATACCACCCCGGTGATTGCGGCGACGGCAACATTGTTGCCTTTGCACAACCGATAAATAATATTGTAAAGTGTGCGGATGAGAAACAGACAAGGGAGGAACCAAATTGTGAAGTACCAAATGCTGTGCTCGTTGAGGAGTGAGTAGTTTTCAGCTACGTAATCAATGTAGCGGCTGATATTTGGTGTTGGGACTTGTAGAATGGCGAAATATGCCAATTGGTAGATGACGAAGAAGGTGAGCCATGGGATGAGCAGTCGTTTTGCATCGTTGGCGATTTGCTGTGGGATGCTTTTGCTTTTGTAGAATAGGCCGGAGCAAAGGAAGAACAGGGGCATGTGAAACATGTAGATAACATTTTTGGCTTCCATTGGGATGGCCGTATGGCCGAAGAGGACCAAGATGATGCCGATGCCTTTGAGAACGTCGAATTCAGCAAATCGGTTGGAGTTCATTGTTATTTGCGGAGTTTTGAGATGTATTGTAGCACCACATGGCGCGGTATGACAAGGAGTAGTCCGAGGCCGCCCACACCGATTACAGAGGTGATGATTACCAATGCTGTGCGAAGTAATGAGGGTGCAAATAGCGCTTGGAGGAAGATGATGAGTGCTATCGGTATGATGAAGCAGATGGAGCTTTTGACCAAACTTGAAAAGATGTAAGATGTAATTCGTAAGCTTGGAATAATTCGCTTGACATTATACAGACAGTAGAAGTAGATTATGAAGCTGCCGCACGCTGAAAGGATGTAGGCGAAGTTGAATGAGGCTCCGTGACTTAGGACCACGTAGAGTATCGGTAGAACCATCAGCGAGGTGGTGCCGGCGGTGAAGGAGTAGGTTTTGATGTTGCCGCTGGCTTGGATGATGGAGAAGAGACAGTTGTTGTTGAGGGAGAAGAATGCGCTGATAAGCAGAAGGATGCAGAAGGAGGAGGTGTAGGGCGGTACTTCGACTAACCACAGCGACAGGAGGTAGTCGCACTCGAATATTACGGGGATGGCCACGATGCCGAAGAGTAGGGAGGCGATGGCGGCTGTTTGCTGGGTGAGGCGGACGGTCTCGGCGTATTGCTTTTGGGCGAAAAGCTTGATGATGGGTGGACGTGAGGCTGTGAGCACGTTGGTGGAGAATTGTTCGATAATGCCGAAAACGGTTGTGGCTAAGGCGCTTGCGGCGTTGACTACGGCTCCGCCGAACAGGTTGAGTATGAGGTTGATACCTTGTTGGCGCGAGGTGAAGCAGAAGTTGGGGTATAATGCCCACAGAGAGAAAGAGAGCAGTGGCTTTATGTAGGTTTTATCCCATAGCCAACGGAAGTGGCACTCGCTGAATCGGCGGATGGCATACACGCGATAGATGATGCGAATAATCACTGATACGGCAAACATCAGCGCGGCGTAGAAAATCAATTTGTCGAAGTTGCCGATAGATAGGAGAAAAACGATGCCAAGTTTGAGCGCCACGTTGATTATCTCCACGTAAGCGTATACATCCATCTTTTCGTGGGCGATAATTGCCGCATTATAAGGCACTTGGGTGATGGTAAGTACTGCGCTGATGATGCTGAGTTGGTACACGCAATGAGCCGCGAACATACGCTCCTCCGGTATCACCATCTTTTCGCACAGATACCACAATCCGACCGTTTCGGCCAACAATACAACAATGCCGGCAATGATATAATGAATGACAACGGCGCTTGCGAAGGTCTTGGCCAAACGCTCGTTATCGCCTTTTCCCAACTCAAAT
>JBJEKG010000025.1:0-4703 GCA_051878535.1 Muribaculaceae bacterium | reverse complement strand
GAGAGAGGTAGAGAGAGGTAGAGAGAGGTAGAGAGAGGTAGAGAGAGGTAGAGAGAGGTAGAGAGGGCGCGTAAGCGATGCCATGTTCCACCCACTCTGATGGCTCCATCGCGATGCCGCTGTTAAATCTCCTGTCCTACTGTGGATTTTTTACACTCGCCGCTACCGCGGAGCGGTTCGAATGCGCCGGAGGCGCTATATTTTCGTTAGCCGTGGGTTGGTACCGCGGAGCGGTTCCTACCCACGGTGCGAGGCGCCACCATCACCCGTTCCCCGGAGGGGATCTCTGCGGTGGACGTTCGCCGGCGGACGAAGAGATCCCCTCCGGGGAACAGAGAGGAGAGACAGTAGCCGCGCACCCGCGGTAGGAGACGCTCCGCGCCACCAACCGCGGGTTAACGCCCGGAGAACGCGCTCCGCGCGTACTGCCATACCGCTCCGCGGCATGGTTGCTAAACTGCTGCCGGGCCATCCGGGTATGCCGAGGCAAGCAGACCCCGAGGCAAGCCTCGAGGCTACAGTCTCTACCTGTAGTCTATTGATTATCAATAAATTTCCTGTGCTCCTGTTAAATCTCCTGTCCTCCTGTGGCATTTTCCATCCGGATGGCGCCACTCCGCCCTACTCCAGCTCGTCGTAGGTTTGGAACAGGAAGTCGTTGTAGGGGAAGCGGGTGAGGTGGATTTCGCAGGCACGGGCATAGAGCAGCGAGCGCAGCTCGTCGACGTTGGTGGCGTTGCGGGCGGAGATGAACACGCAGTTCTCGCCCAAGCGGGCCATCCATGTGGCACGGAGTTCGTCCAAGGAGATGTTCTCGCGGGTGACGGCGGTGAGGTCGTCGGCGTCCTTGGGGGTGTAGGTGAATGCGTCTATCTTGTTGAATACCAAGATGGTGGGCTTGTCGGCACCGTTGCATACCTCGCGCAGGGTTTGGTTCACCACTTCGATTTGTTCCTCGAAATTCGGGTGAGAGATGTCGACCACGTGCACCAGGATGTCGGCTTCGCGCACCTCGTCGAGGGTGGATTTGAACGACTCAATCAGGTGGGTGGGCAGTTTGCGGATAAAGCCCACGGTGTCGCTCAGCAGGAAGGGCAGGTTGTCGATGATGACCTTGCGCACGGTGGTGTCGAGGGTGGCGAAGAGCTTGTTCTCGGCGAACACGTCGCTCTTGCTCAGCAGGTTCATCAAGGTGGATTTACCCACGTTGGTATAGCCCACCAACGCGATGCGAGTGAGCTTGCCGCGGTTCTTGCGCTGGATGCTTTTTTGCTTGTCGATGGAGCGGAGTTCCTCCTTCAAGCGAGCGATTTTATCGAGGATGATGCGGCGGTCGGTTTCAATCTGGGTTTCGCCGGGGCCACGCATACCGATACCGCCGCGTTGGCGTTCGAGGTGGGTCCACATGCGAGTGAGGCGCGGCAGAAGGTACTGATATTGAGCTAATTCCACCTGCGTTTTGGCATGGGCCGTGCGTGCGCGGTTAGCGAAGATGTCGAGGATGAGCGAGGTACGGTCGAGAATTTTCACCTTGAGTTCGCGTTCGAGGTTGAGCACCTGCTTGCTGCTGAGGTCGTCGTCGAAAATGACCATGGCGATGTCGTTCTCCTCCACGAAGGCGGCGATTTCTTCGAGCTTACCCTTGCCCACGAATGTGCGCGGGTTGGGGTAATCGAGACGTTGGGTGAAGGTGCGCACGCACACAGCGCCGGCGGTGTCGGCCAAGAAAGCCAACTCGTCGAGGTACTCGCGCACGCGTGCCTCGTTCTGCGAATCGTTGATAAGGCCGACGAGCACGGCACGCTCGGCCACCGGTTGACTGAGTTCAGAAATTTTCATAGCGCAAAGTTACAAATTTCCGCCCACATGAGCAAAATAATTTGCAAAGCCGGTGGAATTGGCCTAATTGGGCTTATAAGGCTTATTGGGCTTATTGGGCTTATTCGCTCACAGCCGGGGATGGGCCTTGAGGTCGCCGGCGAGGCGGAGGTCGGTGACGGTGTGGATGTAGATGGGGTAGTAGTCGATGTAGAGGTACACGTAGTCGCGGCCGTCGGCGCCGCGGAAGGGCATCAGCACGGCGGCAGTGCGGTAACCTTTCACCAGCGGCGAATCCATCACCAAGGCGCAAGTATACGAGCCGCTGTCGGCGGTGATGCCGGCGGGCGCAGGCGCCACAAAGGCGTGCTCGTATTCCCACACCTGACCGGAGGGCAACCGGCGGCCGAGGCCGTAGCGATAATTGCGCAACGGCTCCGCCACGAAGCGGAAGTTGGCCTTGGGGTCGATGTGGTAGTAGTCGTAGCCGGAAAGGTAGTTGAACGGCGTCTTCATAGGCAAGCCCAAGGCCGCGAGCGACCGCTGCGGGTATTCGGTGATGGGAAGGAATGCCACGGTGTCGACATTGCACTTGCGCACCTCCATAATCCGCTGATGCTCAACGATTACGCTATGACATACGGGTAAGGCCACCGCCCAACGAGCCACCAACAGCAGTGCAGCAGCGATAGCGCCCACCCGGCGCACTCGGGCCGGCAATTTCCACTGCGCGGCCATCGCGGAAAGGCCAATGCAACCGACCACTTGCCCGAACCACGTGGTGCGCGGTGCCGTGTGCGCCAACAGAAACAACGCACCGCCGAAGGCCATCAGCCACAGCGCCTGCCGCCGCACGTCGCCCATAAACCGCCACCGCCGGCGCAAGGCGGCCACGCTCTGCAGTAGCAAGTAGAGCAGCGCCGGCCACGCCACCAATGTGCGCTCCATAAACTGCTGAATATCAAATACATCGCCGCGGTCGGCCCACCTTGCGCCGATGCCGCGCGCCTTCAGCAGGTAGGCAGAGCCGAGAGCCAAACCGACTAAGAGCCACACCACGTGGCGGCGGCGCAAGCGTCGGTGCACCACCATCAACCCGATGATGGTGCAGAAAGCCGTCAGGCCGAAGGCCTCGTGCCAACCGCCGGTGATGCCGCCGAGACATAGCGCCCAGAAGCAGTTGAACCGCTGTCGGCGGATGGCAATCCACACCGCCGCCAAAGCCATCGGCGTGGGGTATATATAATTAAGGTGGAAATCAAGCGTCAGGATGCCATCGTACCATGCCGGGCCCACCGACAGCAGCAGGCAGAGGAAAGCCACCGCCCCCGGCCGCCGCCAATCGATGCGCGCAAACCGCATGGCCAAACAAATCGCCGCCGCAAACAGCCCGGCCGCTATCAAATCCGGCACCCACTTGGGCAGGTAAGTGAAGAACACGCAAGCCGTGTTGGCCAAACGGATGTTGTCGTTCATAAAGCGCCACGCCCAGTGGTCGTAGAAATGCCCCCAATCGATGGGAGAAGGGATGCCATCGACCGTAGCCTTCAGAAACTCCATGTAGCCGAAGTCATCGAAAAAATACGGCATCATCACCAGCGCCGCCGCAATGGCCGCCGCCGTAAACGCCACAATACTGATACTCAATGCCTTACGCGATACTTTCATACTCCTTTCAATTTCTCTCATCACTGATGAGACTATTCAATAACCTCCCCACAGATTACTCCTGCTCATCAATTTCGGCCTCGGTATTATCGAACAGCTCGCGCATCTTGGCCCGAAGCATCTTTTTATCGGGCAACATCAATTCGTATTGAGCCACCAAGGTGGGCGATTGCGAACGAGCCATGGCATATTCCACCACTTCGTCGTCCTTATCCTTACACAACAGGATGCCGATGCTCGGATTTTCGTGAGGTTTACGCACATCCCGGTCCAATGCTTCGAGGTAGAACTCCAACTGGCCAAGATTCGACGGGTGGAAGCGTCCCAATTTCACCTCAAACGCCACCAGGCAGCGCAATTCGCGATGGAAAAACAGCAAATCGATGCGGAAATCCTCCGTGCCCACCTGCAAGCGATACTCTTGACCGATGAAGACGAAATCCTTGCCGATTTCCAGCAAGAAGTCCTTCATTTTGGCGATGATAGCTTGCTTGAGCGAGTACTCCGTGGGGTAGGAATTGCCGCCGAGGAATTCGATCACGTAGCGGTCGCGGAAGGTCTGTTCTGCCGCCGGTACTAATTCTCTCATCACTGATGAGAGAATCGGTTTGTCGATATGGCTGCGCTCGTAAGCGCCGGTGGTGATTTGGCGATCGAGTTCGCGCGACGACAAGCGTTCGCTTACTGATGCTTTGATGTAGAACTCCCTCTCCTCCAGCGTTTTACAGCGCGAAAGTATCTTGAGATTATTCGTCCAACTGATTTGTCTCACCAGTGATGAGAGTTTTTCATCCGCGTCGCGATAGGTCTCGTAAAAGCGCTTCATCCGCCACAGATTCTTGTCGGAAAAGCCGCGAGCCTGCGTGATGTTGCGCTGAATGAAGTCGGCAAGCTGTCCCACCACATTATCGCCCCACTCCGAGCTTTCAACCTTGGCGGAGATATATCGACCGATTTGCCAATACAGGTCGATTAAAGCCGAGTTTGCCACGCGGTACACCTGTGCATGGGCAGTACCTACCAACTGCGCCACCTCTGTGAATTGCTGCTGCAAAATGCTATTTACGAGTTCTTCCATCGTGCATTAGTTTAGTAATTTTTGCAAAGGTACGAAAATTTTGCGAGATTGAGGGCGGTTTGGGCCAAAATCGTTTACACATTACACGGCTCTTTCATTTAAAATTGGAAATAAAAACAAAGAACTAAAAGACGAATTT
>JBJEKG010000024.1:0-24238 GCA_051878535.1 Muribaculaceae bacterium | reverse complement strand
ATTAGCTGAATATCAGCGAGAAAAAAAATTCCAGCAAAAAAGTGACGAAAACAGGCCGAGACAAAAAACTGGCGGAGCTTTTTTGCAATTGCTCCGAGCTCCTGCTCGGCAGTGGGAGAATAGCGCAGGGGCGAGCGGTGGCTCGCCCCTGCGCGGGTATGGGGAGGGATTAGTGGCGAAGGAGGCGGTAGAGCTCGCGGGTGAGGGGCACTAAGGCGGAGGCGGCCACGATGATGAGCAGGTCGAGGGCGCCGGAGGGGTTGAAGTGCCAGTCGGTGGTGTGGAGCATCGGTTGCACGTTGAAGAACTCGTAGGCCATCTCGGTGATGAAAAGTTGGCCGATGAGGATGATGGCAACGATGGTCCAGAAGCCGGAACTCATCTTCACGCGGAAGACGCTTTCGTTGGTTTCGAAGCAGCGAGCGTTGAACATATACCAGAAGTGTGTCCACACGAAGATGGAGAAGAGCAGAGTGGCCTCGTAGGGTGTCATCACGGCATCGGAGCCGATTTGAGCGGAGCACATTTGGATGACGGAGGTGACTTCGGCGTGGTTGAAGAGCCAGTAGCAGCCGAGGGTGATGGCGAAGAAGAGGATGCCCACGGAGAGGAGTTCGGCCATCATCGAGCGGGAGAGGATGGATGCGCGGCGGTCGCGTGGGCGGTCATGCATCACGCTGCGGTTAGGCGGCAGCGAGGCAAGTGCCATGGCGCCGAAGGTGTCCATGATGAGGTTGACCCAGAGCATCTGAGTGACGGTCAGGGGCGATTCTGTGCCGATGAATGAGCCGACGAGCACCAGCAGACAGGCGGCCACGTTCACAGTGAGTTGGAACAGCAGGAAGCGCTGAATGTTCTTGTAGAGCGAGCGGCCCCACATCACGGCGCGACCGATCGAGGAGAACGAGTTGTCGATGATGGTGATGTCGGAAGCTTCCTTGGCCACGGATGTGCCGTCGCCCATCGACAGGCCCACGTGGGCCGATTTGAGGGCGGGTGCGTCGTTGGTGCCGTCGCCGGTGACGGCCACCACCTCGTTGCGGCCTTGCAGGGCTTCGACCAGGCGCTTCTTGTCCATGGGGCGAGCGCGGGCGATGATTTTGAGCTTTTGGCAACGGTCGGAGAGCTCGCTGTCGGAGAGGGCTGCAAACTCGGTGCCGGTGATGATGTTGGCATCGGTGTCGACGTTGTCGTTCCACAGGCCGATTTGGCGGCCGATTTCTTTGGCGGTGCCGACGGTGTCGCCGGTGACGATTTTGACTTGGATGCCGGCGTTGATAACCTCGCTGACGGCATCGGGCACATCGAGGCGCACGGGGTCGGAGATGGCCACCACGCCGAGGAAGGTGAGCTTGTCGGCCACCACGCGGCCATCGGCGATTACGGGCTTACTGTCAACGATTTCTTGACAAGCGAAGGCCAAGGTGCGCATGGCCTTGTTCTGGAATTCAAGCAGCTGCGCGTTGAGTTGGTCGGCGGTGACGCCGGGAGTGTTTTGGCAGAGGCCGAACACGATTTCGGGTGCGCCTTTCACATAGAGGTAGGTCTTGCCGCAGGCGGAGCGCACCACCGTGGCCATGTACTTGCGTTCGGTGGAGAAAGGCAACTCCTGCAGGCGCTCGGCGCCGGCGCGCAAGGCGGTGTAGTCGACGCCTTCGGCGCGGAGCCACAGCAGCAGAGCGCCTTCGGTGGGATTGCCCAGCACCTTGGGTTTGTCCTCGCTAAGGTCGATTTGGGCGGTGGAGTTCACGGCAATGCCTTCGTGGATAAGGAGCTTATCGACGTTGGCATAGAACACGGCTTGGTGCACCTGCATTTGGTTCTGGGTGAGGGTGCCGGTTTTGTCGGTGCAGATGATGGTGGTGGCGCCCATGGTTTCACAGGCGTGCATCTTACGCACTAAATTGTTGGTTTTGAGCATGCGGCTCATGGAGTAAGCCAATGAGAGGGTCACAGCCATGGGCAGGCCTTCGGGCACGGCCACCACGATGAGGGTGACGGCCACCATCAGCGTCTTGAGCGTGTGAGCAAGCAGTTCGGACCAGGCAGCGCTGTCGGCGCCGGCGTTGCTCATGGCAAACGCGCCGCAGACCATGGCGAAGAACAGGGCGCAGAAGCCCACGATGGCGGCGATACATTGCACCTTCGACCAGTCTTCGAACTTCTTGATTACCAGATAGAAGAACAGCGCCACGGGCAGAATCAGGGTGTAGGACTGCCAGCAACCCCAGCCGAGGTAGTGGATAAGTTGGCCCACGATGATGAGACCGGCGATGCCGTAGCTGACGTTGGTAATCCAGTCGGCGAGGCCATCGAGCTGCTCATTGAGCGGGGTTTTTACGGAGTCGTCGATTTGGGATTCCTCGAACACCTTGCCCATTTCGGTGGCGTCGCCCACCTTGAGCACGCGCATCACGCCGTGGCCTTCCATCACCTTGGTGCCGCGCATCACGTGGTTGGAAGGATAAGTGGCTTCGCGGTCGAAGTGGGCTTCGTCGGTGGTTTTGGCGCAGAGTGGTTCGCCGGTGAGGGTGGATTCGTCGACGGAAAGGGTGACGGCGTCGAGCAGCTCACCATCGGCGGGAATTTCGTCGCCGGTGTTGATGAACACGATGTCGCCCACCACCACATCGCGGCGGGGTATAGTAGTGGCGGAGCCGTTGCGGAGCACTTCCACCGGCTCGTCGTCGTTGACTTGGTTGAGAATTTTGAACGCCTTGTTGGCGCGTTGTTCAAAGATGAAAGCCAATCCGGTGGCCAAGAGGATGGCCACGAAAATGCCTATCGGTTCAAAAAATACTTTCCAATCTTGCCCCAAGGCGAAGTACTCGTAGAACGAGATACCTACGGCCAACACACCGGCGATTAACAGAATGATAATCAGCGGGTCGGAAAATTTGTCGAGAAATTCCTTCCACCAAGGGTCTTGTTCGCGCGGAGTGAGCACATTGGCGCCATGTTTGGCGCGGCTTTCGGCCACCTGCGCCGCAGTCAGCCCTTTGTATTCATTAGATTTTGCCATAAAAATAATTTAATGGAATCCCGCCGGAAGATTAATCGGCGGGATTCCAAATTGAATAGATTAGTAATTTTCCATCAGTTCGTTAACACGAGCTTGGATAGCGGAGTAGTTTTCGCCGAGGCGTTGACGACGGTCGGGATTATTGCCGTAGTCGCCGCGGATGACTTTGAGCGCTTCAGCTTCGATGTCGAGAGCTGCGGAAGGAGCGGGAGTGGGTTCAGCCACCGGTTCGGGAGTGGGTTCAACCACCGGTTCAGCCACAGTGTCGATGGGTTCGGGTTCCGGGTCAACCGCCGGCACTTCTTCAACAACGGAGTCGACCGTCGACACGGATTCGGAATTACCTTCGCCATTGGGCCACAGCAGCCAGGCGAGGGCGGCTACCACAACCACGCCGAGCAACACCCAAAGCCAAGTTCTATTGGGCTTCTCGGGGTCGGGGTCGGGTGTTGGAGTGGGTTCCGGTGCGGGGGCGGGAGCTTCGGGCTCGTCCTTGGTGAGGTCGAACTCAAAGCGGCCGCTTTTTTTGAGGTTAAATTGAGTTTTAGCCATAGCAGTTATGGATTAAGCGTACATTTGGACGAGGGTTTCGAGGCCGCCGGAGTAAGCTTGGCCGAGAGCTTCGAATTTCCACTCGCCTTCATCGTCGATTACGAAGTGAGCCACTACCATGGCATCTTCGGTGGGGTAGTCGGTGCCGAGGTCAAAGTGGCCGAGTTCTTCGCCGGTAGCATCGTTGAACACGGTTACCTTGGAGTCGGCCACGTCGCCGAACACGTTGTTGGGCGCGGCCTTGGCCACGGTGGCCGAAACAATGATTTCGTCCACTTGTGGGTCGATGTCGGTGAGGTTGATTTGGAGAGTTTCGATACCGCCGTCGCGGTTGTCGATTGCACCACGCACGGCGCCGTCGGCGCTCATCGGGGCGGTTTCGGCCTGCCAGCGGCGCTTGTTGCCGAATTTTTCGCGGCTGAATGGTTCGGTGCGGTTTTCGGAGTTATAGAACACGAAAGCTTCGCGGTTGATAATCATGCCGTCTTTGAGCAGCCAAGCTTGCACGTCGAGGTCGGCGTCAGACCAAGTGAGGTCCACGCGGATGCTTTCCAGACACTCCTTGCTGATGTTGAAGGATTCGCCTTTTGAAAGATTGAATACCATTGCCATAATTTCTAATATTTAGCTGTGGAAGGATTAAGCGTACATATCCACCAGAGTTTGGAGGCCGCCGTCGTAGCCTTTACCCACGGCTTCAAACTCCCATTCGCCATCGCGGTTGAGCACCAAAGCGCCGGCCACCACAGCTGTTTCGGTGGAGAACCGTTCTTTGAGGTTGTAAGCGCAGAGTTCTTCGCCGGTTTCCTCGTTGGTGATGATGATGCGCGGGTCGCGCACGTTTTTGAAGGTTTCGTCGGGGGAGTGTTGATAGATAGTGACGCAGAACACGATTTCGGTGATTTCGGGGCGCACCTTGCTCAAGATTACGTGCATGGTTTCGCCGGCTTCGTCGGAGCCGTCATCGCCACCGTCGCCAAGGTCGTCGGCTGAGCCAATCACGGAGCCGTCGAAGCTCATGGGCACGGTGTTGTCGCGCCAATTGTTCTTGCTGCCGAATTTTTGGCGGTCGAAGGGTTCGGTGCGGTTGTTTGATTTATAGTACACGAAGTCGGCATCTTCGCTGATGGTGCCGTCGTCGGTGAGCAGGAAAGCGGAAGCGTCGAGGTCAGCGCCCGAGAGCCAGCTGAGGTCTACCTGAATTTTCGAGAGGCCTTCATCCTTTGAGAGGTTGAAGCGGTCGCCTTTTTTGAGGTCAAATCTTGCCATAGTTTTATGTTTTTAGTGATTGAGTTATTTGAGTTTCTGTAGTTCTTTTAACAGAGAGGTTGCATCGTGGTCGATGAAACCGAGTTCTTTTGCGGCGGCGAGGTAGGAGACAACATCGTTGAGAATGGTAGCCACGCGGGCCTTGTCGAACTTGGCTTTGAGCTTAGGCAACTCCTTGGTGAGGTACTGGTGTATGCTCACTTGGTCGCGAATCAGCTTGGAAAGTTTGGCCACGACCTCGCTTTGATTGCGCGCCTTGAACCAGTCGCGAGCATCGCGGAGCTTGCCCTCCTTGATGAGGCGATAGCCGTCGCCGGTGGGCGGCTGAGGCTTGGGCGGCTGAGGCTTGGCGGGCGTAGGCCGGGGTGTGGTCGGTGTCGGCTCCTTGGTTTGCCTTGAGATGCCGCCGGTGATGATGCGCACAGGCCGTTGGGCCGGCTGCGGCGCGGGTGCCGCAGGCTTAGCGGGCGTTTTCGGTGTTTTGACCGGTTTAGGTTTCTGCTGAGCTGAGATATTTTGCTGATATACAGCTATTTTAGAATTAATTTCGGTGCGAATGGGGTCGAAAGCAGCGTCGGCAGGGATGGTGGGCAGGAAGTCTTGGCAAAGGCTGATGGCTTCGGCATACATCTTGACGCGCGCCTTGCCGTCGGTTTGCGCCAAGAGCACCTTCTTCTTGCGCTGCCAGTCTTTTAACTGCTGCGATGCCGGAGACTGCGGCTGCTCAGGCGTGGCGCTCGGCTGAGCAGCTTCCGCCTCGCCACGGGCCTCACGGCTTTGCGGCTGTTCGGGCGTGGCGCTCGGCTGCTCGGCTTCCGCCTCGCCACGCGACTCACGGCTGCCGCTCGGCAGGGACTGATCGGCCACAATTTCGGAGTTCTGCTGCGACAGCAGCAGGCGCAAGGCATCGTTGCGCAGGTCGATGTTGGTGCGGTTGACCACTTGCCAACCGTCGCCCACGTTGCCGTAGAAGAACTTGTTGGTGGCAGCGATGCCGCGCAGAGCCAGCACGGTGTTGGCGCGAGAAGCGCCGTTGGCCGACAGTATATCGACGATTTCGCGGCGCAGCAACTTGCTTTCGTCGCTGTCGAACAGCGGAGGACGCTGCAACAGCACGTGGTACGACATACCGTCGGAAAGCACCACCGAGCGATTCTCATTATGCTTGGAAGAGTTCATAAAGTCGATGGCAACGTCCATCAGTTGCGCCTTCTCGCGCTCGGCATCGAGCCACGGATTGCAACTGCTGATTTGCGCCCACAGGTCGGAATAGAGGCGCGAGATGCGCGGGTCGCGACCTAAATTCGGCACCAATTTGCGAGCGATGGTCTTGCCCAATTGGGCATCGAACAGCGCCAACGACAAATCGAAGCCATCGGCCC
This sequence comes from Muribaculaceae bacterium, assembly GCA_051878535.1. GTDB lineage: Bacteria > Bacteroidota > Bacteroidia > Bacteroidales > Muribaculaceae > CAG-873. The sequence continues at coordinate 18,013 of JBJEKG010000024.1, read as the reverse complement.
ATACCGCCATCATGAATCGCGCTCCGTATGTGCTATAGTATGTGTTGTGGGCCAACTCGGCCAACGAATCGTTCATATACGAAGCCTCCACGTGCTTGTAGCCGGCTTCGGTGAAGAGCGTTTGGATGTGGATGCGTTCCTCGTCCTTGACATCGGCTTCGCACACTATGTACAGCGGCATCTTGTCGCGATTCTCAAACAGTTGACCATTGCGACCGAAAAGCACCGACTGAAAGAAGTCCTCGAAAACCGTTTCCGCCCCTTCGAGGAAGATTTTGCGGATGGGCTGGGTCTTGCCGCCGAAAGTGTAAGTGGTGGGAGTGGGTAGCAAGTCGAAATAGTTGTCGAAAGCATTGTTGGTGCCGCTTTTGGCAGCGCGGGCAGCTTCGGCACCCACTACCATCCCTTTTGAAGAAGCATAAAACGCCAACGGGGCGGGCCACTTGCCCTTGGGCATGTGGCTCGGCACCGTTTGGCCATTGAGAATATACTCAAACGATATATTGTGCCGCGATAATACAATGATTATTTTGTAATCACTCATATTACAGCAGTTTTATAAGTGTTTCGTCGTAGAATTTCATACCTTCGAGGAAGATAATCGGTGCCACGAAGTCGAACGCCTGACCACGTTGTGATTCAGCCCAAGCGCGGCGGAACTCCGGCATGTTCTGAATGTAGCCGGTGACCTGCAGTTGACGGCAGGCGCTCACCATGGCATTCACGTCGGGATGCCAATTGAGCAACTGGCTGGCGGCCGAGTAGAAGAACGAGCAGAACTCGTAGAACTTGGGCGCGGGGTTGGCTTGGTTGGGGGTGACGCGCACACCGATTTGGCTAATCATATCCGGGGTGATGGAGTTGGTGAAGGTCACCTCGCGGTGCACGTTATCCTTGCCTAAAAGTTGGAAGCCATTTTCGCCGAAGATTTCCGACGGTTGTTCGGAAGCGGGGCGGAACAAGCTGGTATCACCTTTGGCCAAGCCTTTCGACACCTCGAATTTGATGTCGGGGTCGTTGGCATCGGGGAGCATGACGGCGCGCCCCGAAAGCTCTTGGTACACTTCTTTACCGTAGCCGCGGTCGTACATGCCGAGGTAGAAATCTTGAGCGGAACGAGGATTGATGGCGGCCAGCCATTGGAACAGGCGGGAGCCTTTGCCGGCAAACGACACGCGTACACGCGGCTTTTGGCGGCCGGGCCATTCTTGGGGCGAGGTATGATTGAGGTCGGCGATGAGCTTGCGCGAGAGTTCGCCGGCGTAGTACATCAGCAGGCCGGTCATGTACATATTCACACACATCAGCTTCGGACATTTGGCCGCAATCTGGGTGTAGAACGTCGACAGCTGCTCGGCGCTGAGGCGGTTGACGATTTGGTTGAAGAAGTATGGTGCGGTGTCGCTACTATACATCTCCTTGCCCATGTTCAGGCCCACCATGCGGATGTCGTATTGACCGCAGATGCTTTGGAGCACAGCCTTGAACTCGGGGAAGGCGGCCACGGAGTTGGCCACACGTTCGGCGGCAAAACGGATGGAGTTCTGCTTAATCATGGTCACATCCTGACCGTTGAGCATGAACAGAGCGGTAATGTCGGAGGTGCTACCGCCCACGTCGAAGCAAATGTTGAGCGTATTAGCTTCGCGAGCATATCTTACGGATGTGAAGTTGGCCACGGCTTCAGCCTCCGACAGGCTGGGGTTGGAGCCGGCCCCAAGCTGGTATATCAATTCGGGCTTGTACGTCACCGGAGTGTCGGGGTCATCGGGCATAAAATCGCCTTCTGATTGCTGCTCGGAGGTGGCAGGAGTGCTTTCGACGAACCCACCGCCAAAGCCATCATTGCCGCCGAACCCCGCGTCGGACGAATTGCCGCCACCGAAGCCGCCATTGCTACCGAAACCGCCATCAGCGTTGCCGAAGCCACCGCCGAAACCATCATTACCGCCGAAACCGCCGCCGAAGCCACCGGATGCACCGAAGCCACCGCCGAAACCGGAAGAAGCATCGTCAGATGTACCGGGGAATCCGCCGGGAATGCCGCCTGTAATGCCGGCCGGTGTATAAGTCGAAATCGACAGCGGATAGGGCTTGTCGGTCTGTTGCTGGGTAAACACCGGGCACACACTGCCCAAGTCGTTCCAAATCTGCTGGTAGGAAGCCAACAACGAGCCGGGCATGGCCGAGGGGAACGACCACTTGAGCGAAGTGGGCACCATGCCTTGCACGAACAGGTTGGAGTAGACTTGCAGCAGCAGCGTGCGCAGGAAGGCTTTCTTATGGGCGATGTCGGTGTCGTTGTCCACCCATTTCATATTGTGTACTTGAGTTACGACACCGGCCACCGGATAGCTGAGGGTGATGCTGGCTACGTCGGAGCCGGCGAAGGGCAGGTTCTCGGCAAAGCAGGGCATACCGCCCATCACTTCTTTGGAATCGCGAATATATGTTGATTGACCGTTAGCGAGTTTGGGCATACGGCGAGTGTCGTGCAATGTGAGCACGCTCTTCACCGAGTTGGAGTGCACCACTTGGCCGGGTCCTTGGAAGAACAGCACATCGTTCACGCGCGGCACATTGGGCCGGCCGATGCCGATAAGCGACACGCGCTGGCACACGAAGTCGAAGCCCTTTTCGCCGGTGTTGTCGCTGGAGTAGGCGATGGAGGTGTTGGTGGAGCCGAAGTCCACACCCAAGCGCACCGGGGTGAGGTTGCGGAAGCCTTGGATGGTCATATCCAAGGGTAAGGGCGAATTGCTGTTCGGACTGTAGTTTACTACCAAGTAGCCGCCTTGCTCGCCGGTGGGCGACATCAGCGCCACGCCCTTAAACGGCAGGTTGGAGCGGTAGATTTCGTACTTATACGGATTGCCCGACACCAAGTTGTTGTCTTCCACCAACAGTTCGGCTTTGACGCTTGATTGCGGTGCCACGATGCGGCCGTTGTCGCTCAGCAGCAGAGGGTGGTTGTTGCTGTCGAGCATAATGCGGTTGTTGTCGTTGAAATCGGCCACGAATGGGAAGGCACGATAGCCCAAGGAGGTGTTGTTGTGGGGTAGCTCGTTGAACATATAGTAAGCGTTCCACTGCTGCGACATAAAGTTGGGCCAAATCAAGATGTCTTGGTTGGAGATGGTGGAGCCGCAGGTGTAGATGCGCTTGAACGAGCGTTGACGGTTGGCGATGTTGATAGTGAGCACCACTTCGAGGTTCTTTTCGCGGGCATCGGGAGTGTAAGTGGCTTTGATTGATGCGCTGATGGTGTCGTTTTCGCCATAGACCAACGAATCAAGGTTGTCGCCGAAGACGTTAAGGCCGAGGGCGCTCAGCGGCAGGGCGAAGAAAGCCTTGTCGGTGCTGCCCGCCACGTTGGCTTGCAGCATCAAGATGGGCAGGTCGGTCAGCGCCATATCGTTGACATTGATATTGATACGCGCGATTTTGGCTGATTCGTCCAACAGAATGCGACGTGGGTCGAAGCAGATGGTACCTTGGCCGGGAATGTCGGCTATGATGCCATTGTTGCCATACAGCAACTCGGTGTAGCAGAACAGCTCGCTGAACGGGCCTTCGAAGCCGGCTTCCACCGGCGGAATGCTGCCAATCGACAGTGTATAGTTCTCAGCAGTGGCACGAGCCTCAATCTCGTTGCGCCAGCGGCTCAATTCAGCGCTGATGGAGGTGAACTGGAGCTGTTCGGAGTAGGCTTGATAGTATTCCTCAAATTTGTTGAGGCCGTCAATCAAATGCGACACGTAAGCGTGCAACGTGGCCACCTGCTCCTCGGTCATGGCGTTGTTCAGCGGGTTGGTAAAGCGGCCGTTGGCCAAACTAATCCAAGGCTTGGCCGAGTCGGGAGTGCACTGATAGCCGGTGGAGGTGAACAGCAGGCAGTCGGGGGCGGTGGCGCCCACCACTTGGCCGTTGTACTTGATTACGTTGAGGAACGGCACGCGGTTGGCTTCGGGCACGAGGAGGTCGCACCACAGGTCGCGCCGGTCGAGCAGCATGTTGCCGAAAGCGCCCTTAGGCTCGTACAGATTGGCAGTGTCTTCCACGCTCTTGCCGTCGCTATAGGCCAAATTAATGCGGCGCACACTGATTTGCGGATAGTCCAAAGCCAAGCAGGCGATGAAGCCGCGCCATTCGTCCACCAAGATGGGGAAGTAGGAGGTGAGGTTGTTGGCCACCGGCGCGGAGCCGCTGCCGCAGAATTTGATGGCTTCGGTGAAGAGATCCACGCGGGCGAATGCCGTGGGGATGCCCGACACCAAATTGCCTATGTTGGTATCTTTATTGAGCTTGGGGGTGAGGATGTTGGCGATAAACACCGAGGCGTTGGGCAGCACTTCCCACTGGTTGAGATTACCGCCGGGCACGCAGTTAGGTGCTACATCTATTATGAGTGGTCGTTGTGGCATGGTCTAAAAGTTGTTAGCGGTGTTAATAGTGTTGTACAGATGGCCTAAGAGTTGCTCCTTCGGTTCGGTGCCTTGACCATCGGTGGGGAACATGTCAACACCCTTGAGTACTTCCATAAAGTAGTTCCAATGGCGATTAGCTGTGGAGAAGCTTACGCCTTTGGTATCCCAGTAGTGGATGGAATCGCGGTAGAGGATGCCCGGGTCGATGTCCCCAACATTTTGAGTGCGGAAGGCTTCGGAGCCGAAGATGAAGCGGCCGTTGCCCACCGAGGCGTTAAGCTGGTAAATCCATCCTAAGAATTCGTGCAGGTATTTGTCGACGGTTTCGCAATCGGTGTCGGTCAAATAGTTGTAACTGGTGAACTTGGCCGCGTTGAAGTAGTTGAGCATGTCGCCCGTACCGTTGAACTTGGAACACACGATGTGGCCTAAGCACAGCAGCGCGCCCAACTTCTTCTCGAAGAGAGGCTCATCCTGCATGCCCACGAATCCGGCACCGGTGAGGGCGAGCACGCCGTTGGGATCCACTTCCACATTGCGATAGAGATACTGAGCAGTTTTGATGGCAGCCAGCGCCTTGCGGTCGGCGTTGAAGAAGTCGAAGGCGGCACAAGCGCACATCAGCTCGGCGAAGTGACAGGGATTGCATTGCTCGGCGCCGCCCGTGGCCACTGTGCCGGTGGTGCTGTAGGCTACTTTGAGCGCAGCCGGCACACCGATGTGGTACATCCGCTTGTAGGTGTTGCGTGTGGTGATGTCGCCGTCGTAGAATTTCATCGCGGCCTGCGAGTTGAGTGCAAACACGTTAGAGTCGGCCACAACTTTGTCCTTAGTCAACTGCTGTTGGTTGGGGTTGGCGAAGCTGAAGTAGTCGGTGAGCAAGGTGGAGCCGAACAGCACTTGGCTCATATTCAGAGTAGTGGCACCGCCCGACGAGATGCGGATGGCTTCGCTGAAGGCCAACGGTATGATGGGTATGGACGAGGCTCCGGTGCCGCCAAATACGCTGCCGAATACAAACACGCGCGCACTGGCCGAATTCTTGGTCAACTCCTTGATGAAGGCAGCCAACTCTTTCTCCTGCTCTTGCACCCTCGCACCGCCGCGCTTTACGTTGCGCGCGGCTTCAATGATGCCATGATACATCAGCATCGAGCCGAGGTGTGTTTGGGCGCGGTAGCCGTGGTCGAGTTTGAACTGCTGCACGGTGTCTTTTTCAAACAGCAAGTCGGCGAGGTCTTGGTTATCGTCCTTCTGCTGCTGAATCAGACCGGAAGTGGCGCTGATGGCGGCAAAGTTGCTACAGCTGGTAGTGGAGTAGTCGGTGAAGAAGCGATACAAACGAAGCCGTGCCGAGAAGTAGTTGTTGGAAAGAGGCTGACCCGGCTGTCCGGAGGATTTCACATCGTTATACAGGCCGATGAGGCTCTCCACTCGAGTTTTGTTGCCGTTGGTTTGGTCGGTGTCGAGTGTGAGGATATCGATGGTTTGATTGTCGAACAGCCCGGCGGCGCACAGGTGCACAAACGATTCGAGGCATCGCATGCCGGTGCCGCCGATGGCTATCAGGAATAAGTGGTCGTTCATGGGTGGTGGGTTAAGCGGTTAGAACCATGTGCCGATTTTCGAGTTCGGAAACAGCTTGCTAAGCACAAAGCCCAAGCCTACGTATAACACAAACACCACCAGCGCTGCAATGCCGGCGTGCATAAGGTATGTCACATAGCTGGAATGTACCTTAATATCATCGGCGATGTATAAATTGATGCCGAAGCTGATGGCCAAGCTTAATACGGCCAACACCCAGAACCACAATCGGCGGGTGGTGGTGCCCGGATCATTCGGACGATACATCACCATATTGGCAATGAGTAAATTAATGAGGAACAGCACAGCCATCACACTGATGGACCATACCCATGCGGTTATTACAGGTTCGTTTTGCATATCTTACAGGTTTTTATGTTAGTTATTCAGCGGATTTAAAGTAGAACGAGAAGAGCACGCGACCCACCGGGCTGCAGCCGCCGTTGGTCAGCGTCTCCTTTACGGAGTTGAGCAGCGACGGATTGCCCGTGGAGCCAAAGAATTGCTCCAAACGGTAGTCGAGCACGGGCTGTGCTTCACTAATTACGTAGTTTACACGCAATAGGTGCGAGGGGTTAAAATCTCCTACAGCAGCTCCGGTAAATTTGCCGTGGAAGTCGAGCATCAACTGCGAGTAGCCGGGCAGCTCGGCGCAGTCCTCCATCGAGGCTACAAAGATTTGCTGCAACTCGGGGGCATCGGCACCATCCACGGCGGCAAGAATATCGTCGGCGGAGGCATTGGATGTAGTATCCAACATTGCTTGCAGGCGGTCCATAACAGGTTGCATGTCGAAAACGCGCGCCTCCACGCCGGTGATTTCGTAGCCACTCTGCGCTTTAAAGTTCACAAACAGCGAGTCGATCAAGTGAGCGTTGGCATACATCAAATTGCCTCGCTCATCATAGTATTCGCTCTTGATGCTATTGAAATTTTGCACGGCATCGGCCCAATTCACCCCAAGCGGGTAGTATTCAGCCAATTGCGGCGCAGTCATACTGTTCAGCGGCAAATACACACCCTCGCCGGTGGCAGTGGCCACGCTGCGCGGGTAGCAAATGTAATCCTCGGCGCCGCCGCCTTCCTGCACCGCCGTAGCCAAGTCGTTGCCCTCCACATCGTGGAAGTTCAAGCCCTTGCGCACATCATTATTGAGCACCGTAATCGGGAAGTTGAAACCTTTACCGCCCAAGGTGTAGCAGTCGACCGGAGCGCCGGTCACCGCGATAGCCGTTTGCACCATCGACAATAGGCGAGCCGCACCGTCGTCGAACACAGCCAAGTACATGTGCTTGGCCTTGTTGCCCTCGGCGAAGTCCCACTTGAAGAAGGTAATGGTGTAGCCGCGCTGCAACCATGCGATAAAGTACTGCTTGGCGAACGCCGCGCGTTGGATAGTGTTGCCTTGATACTCCTCAAAGTCAGTCATCAGCAACGCCGGCTGACCCTTGTGCACAATCTCGGCCAACGCGCCTTCAATCGGCGCGCTGATGTTGGAGTACGTACCCTTATTCATCAAGTAATTATACAGCTGCGTGTGGCTCATCTTGATGGGGTCGGAAATCTTGCCCGCGCTCAAGCCGTAGAACGAGATGGCATCGTTGGCAGCCAGCTTGTTGACCACCGACTGCAACACCTGCTGATACTCCGGCTGCGCGTAGGCATAATTCATGCCATTCGACAAGTCGATGTACACGCCCGCACCATCATCCAAAAGCTCATCCTGCGGAGTGGCATTCACATACGCATCAAGCGTGGAGCGCGAAAAACGTCCGCTACCACCGCTCAAAAGCGCCCACACACCCCAGCCCAACAGGCCGAGAACCACTACGGATACGATTACTATTAATATCTTCGAGGCGCCGCCGCTTCCGGGGCGCGTGCCGCCCGAGCCGGGGCGACGTGTACGACGCGGTTGTTGATTTCGTTGAGGACGTACTGTTTGCATAGCAATTTTTGCGCTCTATAGACCCCGATTCGAGCAATAAGAATGATTAGCGTCAGAGTCTGTGCGGTGGCCCCTTTCCCAATGCGTAGAAGTAAATCGAAAAACGCGCCAAGGCATAACGCTGTTTTACAAATAACCATTGGCCACACCCAATCCCGTCGGCTGGTGTAAATTTCGACCAATACAGCGCAAAGTTAATAAAAATTTTTAAACTTAAAAAATTTCAAGCAAATTTTTTCAAAAAAGTAAAAAAAACGCGCCCCATCACGATAGCATTGCAAAAAAACATACTCTGAAAAAAGAAGAGCCGCGGTTATTCCAGACATTTTCTTAATTTCCCGGCAACACTTTTAAATTAAAAGTGCTTTTTGGTAATTTTTACCTATATGGGCATAAAAAAGGTAAACGTAAGGGCGCGGAAGGCCTTACGTTTACCCTTTTTATGTGGTCGGAAATTGGTTAGTACTGCTCGTTGGCGTTGGGGAAGTCCACGTTCTTCACGTCGTCGATGTACTTGCTGATGGCTGCGTTGATGGTGTCGGCCAAATTGGCGTAACGGCGCAGGAACTTGGGCGAAAAGCCGCGGGTGATGCCCAACATGTCTTGGAGCACCAGCACTTGGCCGTCGACGCCGCTACCGGCACCGATGCCAATCACCGGGATGGAGATGGATTGTGCCACCTTGGTGGCCAACGCTGCGGGGATTTTCTCCAGCACCAAGGCGAAGCAACCGATTTCTTCCAAGCGCTTGGCATCTTCGAGCAGTTTGGCCGCTTCGGCTTCCTCTTTGGCGCGCACGGCGTAGGTGCCAAACTTGTTGATTGACTGCGGGGTGAGGCCGAGGTGACCCATCACGGGGATGCCGGCGGTGAGGATGCGTTCAATTGATTCCACAATCTCGGCGCCGCCTTCCATCTTCACGGCTTCAGCGCCGCTCTCTTTCATGATGCGGATGGCCGAGTTGAGTGCTTCCTTAGAATTGCCCTGATACGAGCCGAAAGGCATGTCGCACACCACCAAGGCGCGCTTGCATGCATTGGTCACGCACTTGGCGTGGTAAATCATTTGATCCAAGGTGATGGGCAGCGTGGTAGGGTTGCCTATCATCACATTCGAGGCGGAATCGCCTACCAAAATCACGTCGATACCGGCATCGTCGACCAGCTGCGCCAACGAGTAATCGTAAGCCGTCAGCATCGAAATTTTTTCACCGCGGAGCTTCATCTCAATGAGGCGCTTGGTGGTCACTTTGCGGGCATTGTCTACTGTGTTTGTTGACATTATTTTATAGAGTTGATTAAAAAACGGTGCAAAATTAAGATAAAAAACTCGGATAGTGAAGTTTTTTACCAAAAATTTCGTATTTTTGCCAAAAATTTCACGAATAAAGTAAAAACTGCGTATATTTCAAAAAGGCTACTCACTGCGTAGCCTTTTTGATAACAACCTCAAGCAGTGCAAGTTATCAACATAAATTCAGTCCATATTCTCTTTCAATGCTTCAGGCTAAAAAGGTCACTCACTGCGTGACCAATTCAGAGTAATAGTTAACACGCTAATTTGTCACACGCTGTGTGACAAATTTCCACAGCTTCCACATAGGTCAACGGACAGATAATCGTTCCAATCGTCTTGCCCGTTGCCCGGATGGCATCATAAAAATTCGTAAGAAATCGTCTTTTACATATCAAATCCGAAAAAATTTGATAGTTATCCGGATAAAAAACTCGGATAGTGAAGTTTTTTACCAAAAATTTCGTATTTTTGCCAAAAATTTCACCCTAAACCTGAAGAATACGGATATGAAGATAGTAAATTTTGCCGAAACACCGTCGCTGGTATCTCGCTACTTGATGGAGATGCGTTCCACCGACATTCAACGCGACCCGATGCGCTTCCGCCGCAACTTGGAGCGCGTGGGCCAAATCATGGCTTACGAAATCAGCAAGACGTTGCATTATAATAATGTGGAAGTGACCACGCCGTTGGCCACCGCCACCTGCGCTGACATCGCCGACCAAGTGGTATTGGCCACCATCTTCCGCGCCGGGTTGCCCTTCCACCAGGGCTTCCTCGACTACTTCGACCACGCCCAGAACGCTTTCGTGTCGGCCTACCGCAAGTACCGCGAGAAGGAGGACAACTTCGACGTGCTCATCGAATACCTCGCCTCGCCCCGCATCGACGGCAAGGTGCTCATCATCGCCGACCCGATGCTGGCCACCGGCACTTCGATGGAACTGAGCTACCGCGCCATGCTCACCAAAGGCACCCCGGCCCACATCCACGTGGCCTCGGTCATCGCCTCGCGCCAAGCCGTGGAGTATGTGCAGCGCACCTTCCCCGCCGACCGCACCACCCTGTGGGTAGGCGTCATCGACGACGAAATCAATGCCCACTCTTACATCGTGCCGGGCTTAGGCGATGCCGGCGACTTGGCCTACGGCATCAAAGAATAACCTCCTGAAGGCTCCACAGGAGGACAGGAGATCCAACAGGAGCACAGGGTATTATATTGATTATCAGCCACTTGTAGAGATGTGGCTTGCCGCGGCATACCCTGATGGCCCACGCAACGAGGCTTGCAGTAGCCGCGCGAAGCCTTTTTGCACGTGCTCCGAGCTACAGCTCGGCACATACCGCTCAGAATTTGGGGGAGAGGAGAAAAATACAAACAAAAAATAAAAAAATTGACTTATTTTTGGCGCTTCGGTCAAAAAAATGTAATTTTGCATATTAATGATATATCCACTTGAAGATATTTACATAATTCCGACATAAACATCTTCATACAATTCATCTTGTAACAAAAACAAATCGCCATAATGGAAAACTACATAAAAGAAAGCCTCTACATACAATCCTTCCTTGATGACTTGATGGATGGTCACGAGAACAACGAAATTGAATTCAAGTCAGCACATGGAGGATTCCCTGGTTCATTTTGGGAAACCTACTCCTCTTTTGCAAATACAAATGGCGGTATTATTTTATTTGGTGTAAAGGAGAAGAATAATGTGTTTTCGGCGAAGCCATATACAACTGAAGAAGTTGCCAAACTGAAAAAGACATTCTTTTCATGTCAGAATGACAAAGACGTTGTCAGTCTTCCTTTATTATCTGATAAAGATGTGTTAGAATTACAATATAAAGAAGGGTATTTAATCGCATTCTTAATACCGAGAGCTAATCGAGAACAGCGACCCGTATATGTTGGTAAAGATCCTATGACGGGAACATTCCGACGAAATGACGAAGGGGATTATCGCTGTGCGCCGATTGTGCCTACACAAATGTTTGCAGACAGAGAGTCAACGCAATACAAAACCGAGAGCAGGATATTGCGAAACTACTCTTGGAATGACATTGATATGGTATCATTCCGACAGTATCGCACAATGTTTGCCAATCTCACGCCATCTCACCCATGGACGGCATTAGACGATCTGGAATTGATGCAGAAAATCGGTGGTTATAGAAAAGACAGAGAAACCGAAATTGAGGGCTTTACTCTCGCAGGTCTACTAATGTTTGGAAAAACCGAGTCTATAACCGATCCGGAGTGTGCGCCGGATTTTATGCTTGATTTTCGAGAAATCCCGGCTGACACCACTATAACCCGATGGATCGACCGATTGTACCCTGATGGAACATGGGAGGCAAATCTTTTTCAATTCTATCGACTTGTTTTACCAAAGTTGCAGGCCTTTATACCAAAGCCTTTTGTTCTTAAAGGTGATGCACGCCAAGATGAAACCCCGGCACATGTGGCTTTACGTGAAGCTTTAATAAATACGTTGGTGCATACTTTATATGGAGGTTCAACTCGCATAGTTATAGAGAAACATCCAACAGCTATCACCATGTCTAATCCCGGCTTTATGTTGGTGTCACTCAGACAATATTACGAAGGTGGTATAAGTGAATGTAGAAACCCTTCGCTTCAAAAAATGTTTGGTTTGATTGGTAGATCCGATAAAGCCGGTAGTGGTGTGGACAAGATTTTCAAAGGTTGGAGAAGCGCAAAATGGCGTCAGCCTTATATTGAGGAACATAGTCGACCGGATAAAGTTGAGCTGTATTTGCCGATGGAATCTCTTATCACTGATCCAATTCTAAATGCTTTACGTGAAAAGTTAGGGCTGCTTATTGACAGTCTCGATCCAAACGAGCTTATTATCCTATCCAATGCATACCAAGAAGGCGCTGTGACGAACATCAGCCTGCGCAACCGATTGGAACTGCATCCGGCTGAGATAACTAAACTCCTTCGAGAGCTTGTTAGACGGAATCTTTTAATAACTTCCGGTTTCGGGCGTGGAACAGTGTATTCTCTTAATGATAACTATCAAATTGGCTCCGGTGTACCAAGCTCCGGTGTACCAAGCTCCGGTGTACCAAGCTGTGATGTACCAAGCTCCGGTGTACCAAGCTCCGGTGTACCAAGCTTAGATAGTGGTAAGGTTATATCTGAAAAAGAATTGGTTCTACTTTTTTGCGCGCAATGGAGAAACGCATCGGAGATAGCCGAGCATATCGGCCGCAACAAGCAGCATACCCAAAAGCGCATTATCAAGCGCTTGCTCGATGCGAACTTGCTGGTGATGGAGCACCCCGACACTCCAACCTCTCCAAAACAGCGCTATAAAAGCAATGTGTAATTGATTGCCGTTCCCTCCTACCTTCAGAATTTGGGGGAGAGGAGAGCGGTAGCGGTGGGGGAGATGGCCTTGGCGAGGGCGGCGGTGGGGGTGGCGGCGGTGGTCCACAGGCGGGCGTGGTCGGCGGGGAGGAAGCCGGCGGCGATGGTGGATTGCAACGCGGCGAGGAAGGGGTCGTAGAAACCGTTGGTGTTGAGCAGCACGATGTTGCCGTGGTAGAGGCCGAGCTGGCGGTGGCAGATGATTTCGGTGAGTTCTTCGAAGGTGCCGATGCCGCCGGGCAGGGCGATGACGGCTTGCGACAGGCGGGCCATGGTGGCTTTGCGCGAGTGCATGGTGTCGGTGATGATGGTTTCGGATGCGTCGGGGTCGTTCCAGCCGCGGTCGACCATGAATTGGGGGATGACGCACACGGTGTGGCCGCCGGCGGCGCGGCAGCTGCATCCGGCAGCGCCCATCAGGCCCATGCGGCCGCCACCGTAGATGAGCGGCAAGCCTGCGCGGGCGATTTCGCGGCCGAGCTCCTCGGCGTGGGCCACGTAAAGCGGGTCGGCACCGGGGGCCGACCCGCAGAATATGGTAATTCCTTGTGGCATAATTGGTTATGCTTTATCGCGGAAGTAAAGTTTGACAGGTGTACCGGTGAACTGCCAGTGCTCGCGAATCTTGTTTTCAAGGTAGCGGCGGTAAGGCTCTTTGACCCACTGGGGCAGGTTACAGAAGAAGATGAAGGTGGGCACACGGGCATCCTTAAGCATGGTTATGTACTTGATTTTGATGTACTTACCCTTGTTGGACGGTGGCGGATATGCGGCGATGTCTTCCTGCAGGGTGCGGTTGAGGGTGGAGGTGGGCACGGTTTGGCGGCGGTTCTTGTAGACCTGGACGGCGGTTTCCACCACCTTGTAGATGCGCTGCTTGGTGAGGGCGGAGGCGAAGATGATGGGGAAGTCGGTGAAGGGTGCGAATCGCGAGCGAATCGATTCCTCGAAGTGCTTGATGGCGGTCTGCGACTTGTCGGCGGCGATGTCCCATTTGTTCACCACTACCACTAAGCCCTTGTTGTTGCGCTGGATGAGCTGGAAGATGTTGCAGTCCTGCGCTTCGATGCCGCGGGTGGCATCGATGATGAGGATGCACACGTCGGAGGCTTCGATTGAGCGGATGGAGCGAATCACCGAGTAGTATTCAATGTCTTCGTTGACCTTGGCCTTCTTGCGGATGCCGGCGGTGTCGACCAAGTAGAAGTCGAAGCCGAACTTGTCGTAACGCGTATAGATTGAATCGCGGGTGGTGCCGGCTATGTCGGTGACGATGTGGCGGTCTTCGCCGATGAAGGCGTTGATGAGGGATGATTTGCCGGCGTTAGGTCGGCCAACAATGGCGAATTTAGGTATGTCGTCGAGCTCTTCTTCGGGGCCTTGGTCCTCGGGCAGGTCTTTGACCACTTGGTCGAGGAGGTCGCCGGTGCCGTAGCCGTTGTTGGCGGAGATGGGCATGGGGTCGCCGAGGCCGAAGGCGTAGAATTCGGGCACGTTGTACACCCATTCGTTCGAATCAACTTTGTTGGCCACTAATATCACGGGCTTGCGGCTCTTGCGGAGGATTTCGGCCACGCGGTCGTCGAGGTCGGTGGAGCCGTTCATGGCATCGACCACAAAGAGGATTACGTCGGCTTGCTCGATGGCCAGCTCGACCTGGCGATTGATTTCCGATTCAAACACGTCGTCGGAGTTGACCACCCAGCCGCCGGTGTCGACGATTGAGAACTCCACGCCGTTCCAGTCGACCTTGCCGTACTGGCGGTCGCGCGTGGTGCCGGAGGTGGGGTCCACGATGGCGGTGCGGGTTTGGGTGAGGCGGTTGAACAGGGTGGACTTGCCCACGTTGGGGCGTCCTACGATTGCTACCAGCATATTCTATATCAGTGAGTTAAGCGTTATTCAATTGTTATTCAATATATCCGAAGGCGCGCAGCCGGTTCTCGCGATTGCGCCAGTTGGGCTCCACCTTCACGAAGATTTCGAGGAACACCGACTTGTCGAAGAACTTCTCGATGTCCTTGCGGGCCTGCATGCCCACTTTCTTGAGCGAGGCGCCGCCGCGGCCGATGAGGATGCCCTTCTGCGAATCGCGCTCCACGTACACCACCGCCATGATGTGAATCGACTGGTCGGTTTCGGCAAACTTTTCCACGATGACTTCGGCCGAATAGGGCACTTCTTTCTCGTAGTTGAGCAGAATTTTTTCGCGGATGATTTCGGTGACGAAGAATCGCGCGGGCTTGTCGGTGAGCGCGTCCTTGCCGAAGTAAGGTTCGCCCTCGGGGAGCAGCTCCACGATGCGCTTCATCAGCGACTGCACGTTGAAGCCTTCGGTGGCCGAGGCGGGGAGGATTTCGGCGTTGGGGAGAAGGTTGTGCCAACGCTCCACAATCTCTTCGAGCTGATGCTGGTCTTGGAGAAGGTCGATTTTATTGACCACCAACAGCACGGGCACTTTCTCGCGAGCCACTCGCGCCAAGAAGTCGGCATTCTTGGTGGGGTCCTCCACCACATCGGTCACATACAACAGGATGTCGGCATCGGTGAGGGCCTCCTCGGAGAAAGCACGCATGGATTCGTGCAACTTATACTTGGGCGCAAGCACGCCGGGCGTATCGGAGAAGACAATCTGGTACTGCGGGGTGTTGACAATACCCATAATGCGGTGACGAGTGGTTTGAGCCTTCGAGGTGATAATCGACAGGCGCTCGCCCACCAAGAAATTCATCAGCGTGGACTTACCCACATTGGGGTTGCCCACGATATTTACAAATCCGGATTTATGCTTGCTCTCCATAATCATTTAAGTTTCAACCTGCAAAGGTACGAAAAAAAATCGACCTCCGCAACAGGCCGCCCCCACCGGCACGCCATCCTCCGCTCCCTTCCCATCCTTCAATCCCTGTTCTAAGCACTCGGCCACAGTTCGGCTGCCGCCTCAGCGCAGGACTCATAGCGAGCCGCGGCCATCTGAGGATGACCGCGGCTTGGTTATTGCTCTGGCGGGATTAGTGGCGGAAGGTGAGGCGGTGGTGCTCGGTGAGGCCCACGGCAGCGATGGCGGCGCGGTGGGCAGCGGTGGGGTAGCCTTTGTTTTGGTCCCAGGCGTAGGCGGGGAAGTCTTGGGCGAGGCGGTCCATGAGGTGGTCGCGCTCGGTCTTGGCGAGGATTGATGCGGCGGCGATGTTGGCGTAGGTGTTGTCACCTTTGACCACGGTGGTGTGGGGGATGTCGTCGAAGGGTTTGAAGCGGTTGCCGTCGACCACGATGGCGCCGGGACGGATGGCGAGGCCGCGCAGGGCGCGGTGCATGGCTTCGATGGCAGCGTTGAGGATGTTGATTTGGTCGATTTCTTGGGGTGAGCACATACCGATTGCCCACGCTATGGCGTTGTCTTCAACCACTTTACGTGCTTGTTCGCGCTGCGCCTCGGTGAGCTTTTTGGAGTCGCGCAGCAGTGGGTGTGTGAAGCCGTCGGGGAGGATGACGGCGGCGGCCACCACAGGTCCGGCCAAGCAACCGCGGCCGGCTTCATCGCAGCCGGCTTCGCGGATGCCTTGTTGGCGGCAAGTGGGCAACAGCGGGCGGGGCTTCATATCAGCCGTTGGAAATTGATCACCGACTCTACCAGGAAGAGTTTGACGATGCTATCGCGCTGGATGTCCATGTCCTCGAAGGCGGGATTCTCGCTGTGGAGGACGATTTTGGTGGGGTCGGCGGTGTTGCGGCGCACGTATTTTACCAGGCGGTAGTCTTCGAGTTCGACCAGGTAGATAGCGCCCCACATAATCATTTCGGGGCTGACTTGGCGGATGGAGATGAGCGAACCGCTGGGGATGCGGGGCGACATGCTGTCGCCGGAGACGCGCACCACGGGGTACTTGGGGTTGATGTAGGGTAGGTCGAGGAAGCCGATGACACGGTCGGCAGTGAAGGAGCGCGACAGTGGCACGCAGCCGGCGGTGGCGTCGATGTCGTAGACCACGGCGCCTTTGGGGTTGGTGCTGATGGCCACCGAACTTTCTTCGTTGGTGAGGAGCTCGGCGCCGTCGCCCTTGGCGAAGGGCACGCCGCGACCATGTGCGAGCCATTCTTTCGACACGCCCATATTCACCACCACCTTATTAATAAAGGCGTCGGTGATGGCTTGGCGACCCGAGAGCACGCGCGACATGGTGCTGGGTTCTACGTCGAGCAGTTTGGAGAAGCCGGCTTGGTTGCGGCGCGAGAGTTGCACTAAGTATTTCAGCCGTTGCAACGGTGTGGCGTTAGGTTCCGGCAATGGTAGTGGTCCAAAAACGTTGTTCATAGCGATTTAATAAAGATTCTTTCGCAAAGGTACAACATAAATTGAATATCTGCAATAATTTGGCGAATTTTAATAGTTAAAAATATTTAAATTTTCATTTCACACTTGACTCGTCCCTAAGGGGAGGTGCTAACTTTGCGGTCGTAAATCGTAACGTTATGAGTAATTATCTGAAAATCGGAGAGTTTTCCCGGCTGATGCAAACCACGGTGAAGACCTTGCGGCTGTACGAGCAGCGCGGGTTGCTGATGCCCGACCACATCGATGAAGCTTCGGGCTATCGATATTACCGCGTGGAGCAGATGCAGCGGCTCAATGCCATCCGCTCGCTCAAGCGTCTGGGCTTCTCGTTGGAGGAGATTCGCGACCTCTTTGCCGACGACAGCCACGTGCCGCCGCTTGAGGCCCTCTCGGCCAAAATCCGCGCCACCGAGGCGCAGTTGGCCGAACTGGTTGAGCGCCGCAACTTGCTGACAGCCTGGCTCAACTCTCGCCAAAAACTAACTGAAATGGACAAAATCACAATCGAATCCCTGCCCGAAATCATCGTGGCATCCCATCGCCGGGTCATCCCCGACTACAACGCGCTCGGCCCGCTGTGCGTGAACGTCATCGGCCCGGAAATGCACCGCCTCGGCTGCAAATGCACCCAGCCGGGCTATTGCTTCACCATTGAGCACGCCACCGAGTACCGTCCCACCGACATCGACATCGAATACTGCGAGCAGGTGGAACAAGCGCTCACCGACTCCGCCATCATTCACTTCAAGACGCTGCCGGCTGTGCCCACCGCGCTGTGTTTCAAGCACATAGGTCCCTACACCGAGTTTTACCGCTCCTACACCGAAGCCTTCGCCTACATCGAGCAACACGGCTACCGCATCGCCGACCATCCTCGTGCCTGCTACATCGACGGCCCGTGGAACCAGTCGGACGAGGCCAACTACCTGAGCATCATCCAAATCCCCATCGAAAAAGCGTAAGCCACGCGGTCATCTTGTGAATTAGCCCAATTAGCCTAATTGGGCTAATTCACC
>JBJEKG010000023.1:0-4735 GCA_051878535.1 Muribaculaceae bacterium | reverse complement strand
GGGCGCTGCTTGATGTATGGAGGAGGGGATTAGATCCAGCGGGTGAAGGCGAAGTCTTGACGGTGAGGCAGGGCTTCGTTGTTGGGATAGATGCGGTAGCCGTATTTGAAGATACCGGCGTCTTTGGTGCGTGCGCTGAGTTCGAAGGTGAGGATGCTGCCTTCCTCTTTCACCACCTTGAAGGGGCGAACGGAGTGGAGGCTTTCTTGACCATCTTCGCAGCGGTAAGCCACTTGTTCGATGCCGAGGTCGCGGCCGAGACCGTTGGTGTCGAGAGTGATTTCCACGCGGTAGGGTTCGTTGGCTGCACGAGTGCCGCTGTCGACGCTTTGACGCACGTCGAGCACTTTGATGCCATCCCAAGCGGCGGCCACGCGTTCTTTCCAAGCGGCGATTTCGCGGGCTTTGGCGAAGTCGTGAGCGGCAAGCTTCTTAGCGCGAGCAGCTTCCTTGCTGTAGAAGCGGTCGATGTAGTCGTCGATCATGCGCTTCATGGTGAAGTGAGGAGCGATGTCGGCGATGGAGCCTTTGATGTAGTCGATCCAGCGGGGCGAGTAGCCTTTGGAGTTCACTTCGAAGTACAAGGGGATGATTTCGTTCTCGAGCATGTTGTAGATGGTGGCTGCGTCGAGTTTATCCTGTTGAGCTTGGTCTTTGAAGGTGCGTTTGTCGGTGAGGGCCCAACCGGCTTTCTCGTTGAAGCGGTAGCCTTCGTACCACCAGCCGTCGAGCACGGAGAAGTTGAGCACGCCGTTCATTTCGGCCTTTTCGCCGGAGGTGCCGGATGCTTCCAAGGGGCGAGTGGGGGTGTTGAGCCAGATGTCGACACCGGTCACCAAACGTTTGGCCACGGTCATGTTGTAGTCTTCGAGGAAGATAATCTTGCCTTGGAACTCGGGACGACGGGAGATTTCGGTGATCTTCTTGATGAGGCCTTGGCCGGCGCCGTCGGCGGGGTGAGCCTTACCGGAGAAGATGAATTGCACGGGGCGGCTGGGGTTGTTGACGATGCGAGCGAGACGGTCGAGGTCGGTGAACAGCAGGTGAGCGCGTTTGTAGGTGGCGAAGCGGCGAGCGAAGCCGATGATCAGCGCGTTGGGGTTGATGCGGTCGAGCACTTCCATCACACGCGAGGGGTCGCCTTGGTTAGCAAGCCATTTTTCGCGGAAGTCGCGCTTCACGAAGTTGATAAATTTGTTCTTCAACACGGTGCGCATGTTCCAGATTTCTTCGTCGGGCACGCTGTAGATGCCGCGCCATGCTTCGGGGTTGCTTTGGTCGGAGAATACTTCCGGACCGAGTTTTTCCATGTAGAACTCTTTCCATTCGGAGGCGGCCCAGGTGGGCATGTGCACACCGTTGGTCACGTAGCCTACGTGGGATTCTTCCCAAGAGTAGCCTTTCCAGATGCCGGCGAACATTTTCTTGGAGACTTCGCCGTGGAGGTAGCTCACGCCGTTGGCTTCTTGGCAGGTGTTCAGAGCGAAGGTGCTCATGCAGAAGCGTTCGTTGGTGCCGGGGTTTTCGCGGCCCATGTCGATGAGTTCGCCCCAGGAGATGCCGAGTTTGCCGGGGAATTCGCCCATGTACTTGCCGAAGAGGGGTTCGTCGAAGTAGTCGTGGCCGGCGGGCACGGGGGTGTGAACGGTGTAGAGCGAGGTAGCGCGCACCATTTCGAGGGCAACGTTGAAGTCGAGGTGTTCTTCTTGCACGTAGTCAACCAGACGTTGGAGGTTGAGCAGAGCGGCGTGACCTTCGTTGCAGTGGTAGAGTTGGGTCTTGATGCCGAGCTTTTTGAGCATAAGCACACCGCCGATGCCGAGCATGTATTCTTGCTTGATGCGGTTTTCCCAGTCGCCACCGTAGAGTTGGTGGGTGATTTGACGGTCGAACTCGCTGTTAGCGTCGAAGTCGGTGTCGAGCAGATAGAGCTTCATACGGCCCACGTTCACGCGCCAGATGTGAGCGTAAACGAAGCGGCCGCCGGGGAAGGGCACGTCCAGTACCATGGGGTTGCCGTTGTTGTCCAGCACCGGTTCGATGGGCAGTTGGTTGAAGTTTTGAGCTTCGTAGTTGGCGATTTGTTGGCCGTCAACGCTAAGGGATTGAGTGAAGTAGCCGTAGCGATAGAGGAAGCCGACAGCGGTCATGTCGATGCAGGAGTCGGATGCCTCTTTGATGTAGTCGCCGGCGAGCACACCGAGGCCGCCGGAGTAGATTTTCAGGCAGTTGCACAGGCCATATTCCATGGAGAAATATGCCACGGAGGGAACGTCCTTGCGCATGGGTTGAGCTAAGTACTCGCGCATTTTGCGGTACACGTGGGCGATGCGGTCCATCATAGCGGAATCGGCGAGGATTTCGTCGATGCGTTCCGACGAGATGCGTTGGAGCAGCATTACGGGGTTTTCGCCGGTGCGGCGCCAGAGTTCGGGGCAGAGGTCGCGGAAGAGGGATTTACCTTCGCTGTTCCATACCCACCAAAGGTTGCGAGCGATTTCCTCGAGCGGTTTGAGCTGCGAGGGAAGAGTGGCTTGAACGGTAATGTCACGCAATACGGGAGCATTAGTTCGGCTTACCGGAAGTTTCATGTGATATAATTTACTCTTTTAGATTGTGATTATTTCTTTTTATTATTACGGAGGGCTATACCGAATGCTTCAGTATAGTATATGATGAAGTGACTCCAGTCGGCTGCAGCGGCAGTGGCGCGTGCGGCTTGGGAGTAGAGTGTACGGGTGCTTTTGTCGGCGGCGGTGAGTGCTTGCACGTGTTGGGCGATGGCGTCGGCCACGTAGTCGTAGTTGCTGTCGGTGCGTTCAATCACCTCCACGCCGCAGTCGGCGAAGGTGGCCGAGGCGGCAGTGCGCGCCCATTGGCCGAAGCCGGAGAGCGAGGTGGTGACGGTGGGCACGCCGAAGGCTACGCTCTCCAACGGGGTGTAGCCCCACGGCTCGTAGTAGGAGGGGAACACGGTGAGGTCCATGCCGATGAGAAGGTCGTAGTAGGAGCGGTTGAAGATGCCGTCGGTGCCGTTGAGGTAGCACGGTACATATATTAATGTGACGTTGCCATCGAGATTCTCGTGGGCGAAGCCTAATTGGTGGATGCGTTGGCACACCGGGTCGTCGTTGTAGTTGTGCAGATTGTGAGTGAGCACGGCATCACTCAGCGGCAGTTCGCTACCGTTGGCCAAGGCGGCGCTGAGATCGGCACGCGCTCCGGCGCACCATGCGGGCACCATTACGAAGGCCAACACCTGGCGGGCGGTGCCGCGGTCGACCAGTCGAGCCATTGCGTCGCAGAACACGTCGATGCCTTTGTTGCGGAACTCGCAGCGGCCCGAGGTGGCCACGATGAATGTGTCGTCGGTGAATTGACGGCCGGTGAGTGCGCGTGCCACTTTCAAAAGCTCGGCGCGCGCGGCGGCGCGAGTCTTGATGAAGCGTGCGGGCGCGGGCACGAATCCCGGCTCGAAGCCGTTGGGTGTCACCACATCCGGGCGGCGCTCCAACAACTGGGCGCACTCCTCGGCGGTGACATCGCTCACGGTGGTGAAGCAGTCGGCTGCATGAGCTGCAGCCTTCTCTAACGAGTGCTTCGACTGCATATTCAGTTCGGCAGCCATCTGGTCGCCGTTATATCCTTTGAGGTAGTCGTACAAGGGCTTGCCGTTGCCGCAGATGCTGCGGCCGATGCTGGTGGCGTGGGTGGTAAACACGGTGGCCACTTGCGGCATGCGGTCTTTCAATACTAATAGGCCCATACCGGTGGTCCACTCGTTGAAATGAGCGATGCAACGGGTGGCCTTCTTGCCCAAATAGGTGACGATGCTCTCGATTACGGCGGCCACGGCGCGCGCAAAGGCGCAGCCTTCGTCGTAATCTCCGTAAGCATGTAGCGAGTCCACTCCGTAGAGCTCCCACATACGACCGTAACATTCGTCCTTGGTGGCATACATGGCATCGAACTTCACCAAAATAGCGATAGGCCGTCCGGGCACTTCCCATCGGCCGATGCGCACTTCCAAGCCCTCGGGCAATACGCCCTGTGAGCGCCAGCCGCGCAGTAAGGCTTTGTTTTCTTTGAAGTCGACCGCCGGGTGAGCTTCCGTCCACAC
The DNA here is from genome assembly GCA_051878535.1 of Muribaculaceae bacterium. GTDB lineage: Bacteria > Bacteroidota > Bacteroidia > Bacteroidales > Muribaculaceae > CAG-873. The sequence goes on along the minus strand of JBJEKG010000023.1, from coordinate 615 downwards.
ATCAGGACCAATAAATATTACCTTGTCCTTGTACAATCGTTGAAGGCTTTGCGCCTTGGTCGACAGCACCGTGTAGATGCCGCCGATTTTGTTGCAAACCTCCCAACTCGTTTCAAAAATATAATCAATTTCTTGATTAGCCATAGCTTGAGATTTCGTTTTCAGACCGCAAAGTTACAAAAAAAAATCGAAACCATCAAAAAAACCGACCTTTTCGCGATTTTTTCCTCCAAAATGCCACAGAATGGCGGGCTTTTAGACGAATCCTCTGGATTTTTACAGGATCAATGTAAAAAGCCGGTTGTTAAAAGTGTTAATACGAAAGCGTGTCAAAAATCCTGAATCTGAACACAGCCTGTCGAAAGCTCGCAAAAAATCCACAGGAGTAAGTATGCCGCCGTCGCGCCAACAAAAATCAGTATAACACTATCAGCTTCAGACCGTGACGGACAGAAGCTGAGTCAAAAGTCCGGCCTGTGAGACACAGCGTGCAAGGGTCTCACAGGAGCACAGGAGATTTAACAGGAGAACAGGATTTAATCCACTGATAATCAGGTGTATACAAGTAGATACTATGTTAATTTGCAAATTTCTGGTGGTGAAAATTTGTTAAAT
>JBJEKG010000022.1:0-4755 GCA_051878535.1 Muribaculaceae bacterium | reverse complement strand
CGATGTTGCGGCGGATGTAGTCGCCGGCGGCGGTGCCGGCGGTGGTGCGGGCGGCGGTGTCGGTGTGCAGGCGGTCGAGCACGGCGGTGACGCTTTGGGCGTCGGTCACTTCGAAGGCGCCGCCGCAGGCTATGAGGTCGGCGGCTTCTTTGAATTTGTGGTGGTTGGGACCGAAGGCCACGGGGATGCCGTACACGGCGGCTTCGTTGATGTTGTGGATGCCTACACCGAATCCGCCGCCGACGTAGGCTGCGGAGCCGTAGCGGTAGAGCGAGCTCAATAGGCCGAAGCAGTCGATGATGAGGCATCGACAGCCGGCGGGCAGGCCGTGTGTTTGGGCTTCGGAAAGGAGACACGCGCAGCCGCTGAAGCGCTGCAGCAGGCGCTGCAGGCGGTCGCTGTCGAACTCGTGTGGTGCGATGATGAGGCGCACATCGGGGTGCGCCATCACCCAGGGGATGAAGAGGTCTTCGTCGGGCGGCCAGGAGCTGCCGGCCACGATGGTGAAGGGGGTGTCGGCGGTGAGGGCTTCGGCTTCGGGAATGGCGCGCACGGTGCGTTGGATGTCGGTGACGCGGTCGAAGCGGGTGTCGCCGGCCACGGTCACGCAGTCGATGCCGATGCCGCGCAGCAGGCGGGCGGAGGCGTCGTCCTGCACGTAGATGTGGGTGAAGTATTGCAGCACGTTGCCGCTGAGGCGGCCTATGGGGTGGAAGAAGCGCTGGCCGGGACGGAAGATGGCTGAGATGGAGTAGGTGGGCACGTGGCGGCGGTGGAGCTGCTGCAGATAGTTGCCCCAGAATTCGTATTTGACGAAGATGGCCATCTTGGGTGCGGCGGCGTCGATGAATCGGCGGGCGTTGGCCGGGGTGTCCATCGGCAGGTAGACCACGGCGTCGACCTTGTCGTAATTATGACGCACTCGGTAGCCTGAGGGCGAGAAGAACGATAGCAGGATGCGCTTCTCGGGGTGCTCGCGCCGCAGTCGTTCAAGCAACGGGCGGCCTTGCTCGAACTCACCGAGCGATGCCACATGCATCCACACGTCAAAGCCGTCGGGGGCCACGGTTTGCCGTGCTCGTAGGATTTGTGCCACGGCCTGCCGCTGGCCCGCAATCATTTCCTTGACTTTGGGCGAGCGCAGGGCGGCTATGTGGGCGGCAGCGCTGTAGAGGGCGATGCCGGTGTTGTACAGGAGGTTCATTACGCGTCGAGGTGGATGCGCTCGATGGCGGCGCGGATGCGCGCCACGGTGGCCTCGCGGCCGATGATGTCGGTGATTTCAAACATGTGAGGGCCTTTGCACTCGCCCACTACGGCCAGGCGGAAGGCGTTCATCACGTTGCCCATGTGCAGGCCGTTGCCTTTAATCCACTCCATCACGGCGGGCTCGGCCACGGCGGCGTCGAAGCTCGGCAGCGCTTCCAATACGGCGATGAGCTGCTCCATCAACGCGGGGGTGTCGGCGCTCCAACGTTTGCGCACGTCTTTTTCGCTGTAGGTTTCGGGCGCACGGAAGTAGAATCCGGCTTGGTCCACCAAATCGCGCACGAAGTTGATGCGGCTCTTTACGGAACCGACGGCTTTGGCCACGTAGTCGGTGCTGAATTGGCTCATATCCACGCCGGTGGCGGCCATCAGCGGGGTGAACAGCTCGGCAAGGCGTTCGTTGGAAACCTCTTGCAAGTAGGTGTGGTTAAACCATTTACCTTTCTCGAAGGCGAACTTTGCACCGGAGCGAGAGCAGTGTTCGAACGAGAACTTGGCGATAAGTTCATCCATCGACATCACTTCGGTGTCGTCGCCGGGATTCCAGCCAAGCAGGGCGAGGAAGTTGACCACGGCTTCGGGCAGATAGCCGCTTTCGCGATAGCCCGAGGAGATTTCGCCGGAGAAGGGGTCGTGCCATTCCAGAGGGAACACGGGGAAGCCGAGGCGGTCGCCGTCGCGCTTGGAGAGCTTGCCTTTGCCATCGGGCTTGAGCAGCAGCGGCAGGTGCACGAACTCGGGGGCGGTGTCCTCCCATCCGAAGGCTTCGTAGAGCAACACGTGCAGCGGTGCCGAGGGCAGCCATTCTTCGCCGCGGATTACGTGCGACACCTCCATCAGGTGGTCGTCGACGATGTTGGCAAGGTGGTATGTGGGCAAATCGTCGCTACTCTTGTAGAGCACCTTGTCGTCGAGGATGTCGCTCTTAATCACCACTTTGCCGCGGAGCAGGTCGTCGACTTCGACGTCGCGACCGGGTTCCACTTTGAAGCGCACCACGTAGGGCGTGCCGCCGTCGATGAGGGCTTTGACCTGGTCGGCCGACAGTGTGAGCGAATTGCGCATCTGCATGCGGGTGGAAGCGTCGTATTGGAAATTGGCCACCTTGGCGCGCATTGCGTCGAGCTCTTCGGGAGTGTCGAAAGCAATGTACGCGCGGCCGCGTTGCATCAGCATGTCAACGTGTTGGCGATAGATGTCGCGGCGTTCGCTTTGCTTGTACGGGCCGAAGGGACCGCCTTCGCGCACGCCTTCGTCGATGTGGATGCCCAGCCAAGCGAGGGCTTCGTTGATGTAATCCTCGGCGCCGGGCACAAAGCGGCGCGAGTCGGTGTCTTCGATGCGGAGAATCATTGTGCCGCCATGTTGGCGAGCAAAAAGATAGTTATAAAGAGCTGTGCGGACGCCCCCGATATGCAGCGGGCCTGTGGGCGATGGGGCGAAGCGCACTCTGACCGGTCGGTTGGTTTCTTTCATAATGAGTTGAAATTTTCCGCAAATTTACGAATAATTCACCTAATACCCAAATTTTTTTGCAAAAGCCACATCCAAAGCACGCCCGAGGCCGCTTGCCGAGCCTTCCGCCCGCTTTTTTGTCGCGGCTCTGAGCTTTAGCGAAGTCTATCTTACTTCCGCACAAGCCTTTTTTGCCACCGAAAGCGATTTTTTTTGCCCTTAACTCTTGCTTTTTGCCAAAAAAGTTTGTAACTTTGCGGTGGAATTTTTGGCGGACGTTCCTCTACCCGCCTTCAGCCCTGAATCTTACCTTAATTATATAGGGCACTCCTCTCCACATTATATTATTACACTACCTCGCATTTACAAATCAGATTGTATCGGTTTGACCGGAACGCTCTTTATCCGTGCGTCCGATACACCTTTTAAACCATTATATGTACAGCATTTCCGACCTCGATGCGATGTCTGATGCCGACCTCCAACAGGCGGCCGAATCCCTTGGGATTAAGAAAATCGACCTCTCGCAAAAACAAGAACTTATTTATAAGATACTCGACGAACAGGCCGTAGCTTCCGCCTCTGCCCGCTCTGCCGAGCAAAAGCGACGTGCCGATGCCGCCGCCGAGCGTCGCACTCGTGCCAAGGCTCAAAAGGATGCCAAAGCCGAGCCTAAGAAGAAACAAACCAAATCCAAGAAAGCCAAAGCCACCGAAGCGTCCGCCGAGGATGCCGCAGCTCAGCAACCGGCTGAAGCTCCTGCCGCCGAAGCCCAACCGGCCGAAGCGCCTGCTGAAACCACCTCCAAGCGTCGCCGCGGCCGTCCCGCAAAAAAGGCCACTGACGAAGCCACCGAAGCGCAACCGGTCGCACCCGCCCAAGCCGCCGAACAGCCCGCGCCCGTAGAAGCTCCCGCCGAGCAGCCGCAAGCCGAAGCTCCCGCCCAAGAAGCGGAAGCTACACCCGCTGCCGATGTTGAAGCCGCTCCCGCGGTCGAAACCGATGCCGAAGCTGCTCCCGCCGAGCCCCAAGCCGATGCTCCTGCAGCACAACAACCCTCGGGCGACTTCAGCTCGTTCTTCCCCCGCGGCGAGGGTCGCAAATTCACCCCGCGCTCCCAAAAGGAAAAGGAGGACGCACAACGTCGCGCTGCACAAGCTGCCATGCAGGCCGCTGCCGCTCCAATCACCTTGGTCGAACCCGGCCAACCCGTGCAGAATCCTCCCGGTCAAGGCAAGAAAAAGAAGAACAAGAATCAGCAACCCAACGTTGACCAACGCCTCCAGCCCAACCAACGCTTCGACTTCGAAGACTTCCTTCAAACTCAAGGCGTACTCGAAGTTGAACCCCAAGGCCACGGCTTCCTGCGTTCGGCCGACTTCAACTACCTCCCCTCGCCCGACGATGTCCTCGTGAGCCAAAAGCAAATCAAGGACAACGGCCTCAAAGCCGGCGACGTGGTGGAATGCACCATCCGTCCGCCCCGCGAAGGCGAGAAATACTTCCCCCTGAGCCGCGTGCTTCAGGTCAACGGTCGCCCCGTGGAATTCATCCGCGACCGTGCCCACTTCGAGCACCTCACCCCTCTCTTCCCCGAGGAGAAATTCGACCTCACCGGCGGTCGCACCTGTAACATCTCCACCCGCGTTGTGGACATGTTCGCCCCCATCGGCAAAGGCCAACGCGCTCTCATCGTCGCTCCGCCCAAAACCGGTAAGACGCTGTTGCTCAAAGACATCGCCAACGCCATCGCCGAGAATCACCCCGAGACATACATCATGATTCTGCTCATCGACGAACGCCCTGAAGAGGTGACCGACATGAGCCGCAGTGTAAATGCCGAAGTAATCGCTTCTACGTTCGATGAGCCGGCAGAGCGTCATGTGAAGATCGCCGGGCTTGTGCTCGAGAAGGCAAAGCGCCTCACCGAGTGTGGACATGATGTGGTGATTATGCTCGACTCAATAACCCGTTTGGCGCGAGCATATAATACGGTGTCACCCGCATCAGGCAAGATCCTGTCGGGTGGTG
>JBJEKG010000021.1:0-4762 GCA_051878535.1 Muribaculaceae bacterium | reverse complement strand
CGACTTCAACATCGGCATCTTCTTCCTGCTGGCCTGCTCATCAATCGGCGTGCTCGGCATCCTGCTCGCCGGTTGGTCGTCCAACAACAAGTTCACCCTCATCGGTGCACTCCGCTCCGGTGCCCAGATGGTCAGCTACGAACTCTCCATAGGCGTGAGCGTCATCACCATGGTGTGCCTCGCAGGCACCATGAGCGTGCCCGAAATCGTCCAAGCCCAAGACCACCTCTGGTTCATCTTCTCCGGCCACGTGCCCGCCTTGATTGCCTTCATTATCTACATCATCGCCGGTACTGCCGAAACCAACCGTGGCCCGTTCGACCTTCCCGAAGCTGAATCCGAACTTACCGCCGGTTACCACACCGAATACTCCGGTATCCACTTCGGCTTCTTCTACCTCGCTGAATACCTCAACCTCTTCATCGTGTCCGGTGTCGCCACACTGCTCTTCTTCGGCGGCTGGATGCCCCTGCACATCCCCGGTTGGGAAGGCTTCAACGCCGTGATGGACTTCATCCCCTCCATCATCTGGTTCATCGTTAAAGCCATCGCTATCAGCTTCATCATCATCTGGTTCAAGTGGACTTTCCCCCGCTTGCGTATCGACCAACTCATGGCCCTCGAATGGAAGTACCTCCTGCCCTTCGGCCTGTTCAACCTCGTGCTCATGACCTTGGTTATCACCTTCGGTTGGACCCTCTAATTCGCTAATAATTAACCCTCCTTATACGCTGAAAAACAATGAGCGAAAATATTGGCAAAATTGCACAAGTAATCGGCCCGGTGGTCGACGTGGCTTTTGAAGGCGAGGGCAACGCTCTGCCCCCTATCTACACCGCCCTCAAAATCACCCGCGAAGACGGCTCCGAACTCATCCTCGAAGTGGAGCAACACATCGGCGAAGACACCGTCCGCTGTGTCGCTATGGAAAGTACCGACGGCTTGCGCCGCGGTATGCCTGTGGTCAACCTCGGCCAGCCCATCTCTATCCCTACCGGCGACCAAGTCAAAGGCCGTCTGATGAACGTTATCGGTAACGCCATCGACAACCTCCCCGACCTCAGCCGCGAAAACACCAAGGCTATCCACCAGCCCGCACCTACCTTCGAAGACCTCACCATCGGCACCGAAATCCTCTCCACCGGTATCAAAGTTATCGACCTGCTCGAACCATACAGCAAGGGCGGCAAAATCGGTCTGTTCGGCGGCGCCGGCGTAGGCAAAACCGTGCTCATCATGGAGCTTATCAACAACATCGCCAAAGGCCACGACGGCTTCTCGGTGTTCACCGGCGTTGGTGAACGTACCCGCGAAGGCAACGACCTGCTGCGCGAAATGATCGAATCCGGCGTTATGCGCTACGGCAAAAAGTTCCAAGAAGGCATGGAAAAAGGCGAGTGGAACCTTAAAGATGTTGACCTCAAAGAACTTAGCCAATCGCAAGCCTCGCTCGTGTTCGGTCAGATGAATGAACCCCCCGGCGCACGTCTGCGCGTGGCATTGAGCGGCCTTACCGTGGCCGAACAATTCCGCGACCAAGGCGCCGGTGGTAAGGACGTACTGCTCTTCATCGACAACATCTTCCGTTTCACCCAAGCCGGTTCCGAGGTATCCGCACTGCTCGGCCGTATGCCCTCCGCAGTAGGTTACCAACCCACACTGGCCTCCGAAATGGGTATGCTGCAAGAACGTATCACCTCAACCAAGAACGGTTCTATCACCTCCGTGCAAGCCATCTACGTGCCTGCCGACGACCTTACCGACCCCGCTCCCGCCACCACCTTCTCCTTCCTGGACGCTACCACCGTGCTCTCGCGTAAGATTTCCGAGCTCGGCATCTATCCCGCCGTTGACCCCCTGGAATCCACCTCACGTATCCTCGACCCCAATATCGTGGGCGAAGACCACTACAACACCGCGCAAGCCGTCAAACAGCTCCTCCAGAAGTATAACGAACTCCAAGACATCATCGCAATCCTCGGTGTGGACGAACTCTCCGACGAAGACAAACTCGTTGTGGCCCGCGCTCGTCGCGCTCAACGCTTCCTCTCGCAGCCTTTCCACGTGGCCGAACAATTCACCGGCCTCCCCGGCGTAATGGTCCCCCTGAGCGAAACCATCCGCGGCTTCAAGATGATTCTCGACGGCCAAATGGACAAATACCCCGAGCAAGCATTCCTCAACGTCGGCACCATCGACGATGCCATCGCCAAGGGCGAACGCCTGCTGGCCGAAGTGAAGTAACCATTTATCCAACCATTAACAAATCATCAGCACCATGACACTCAAAATTATTTCGGCGCAAGAAATCGTGTTCCAAGGCGAAGTTTCTTCCGTGACACTCCCCGGCACTATGGGCGCTTTTACCGTGCTCAACAACCACGCCTCGTTGGTGTCGACCTTGGCCCCCGGCAAAATCACTTACACCGATGCCTCCGGCGAGCAATCACGCCAAATCCAAGGCGGTTTGGCCGATGTTGACCGTAACGTAGTGTCTGTTTGCTTATACTAATATCAGCCATGAACCGTTTGCTGTACATCTTCATCCTGTCGCTGTTCGCCTTCATCCCCGCCGGCGCATTCGCCTCCGAGGCCGAAGAGGGCGGTAGCGGCGTCGATGCCAAAGAAATCATCTTTGAGCACTTAGGCGATGGTTATGGTTGGGAAGTGCCTTTCAACCACCACGCGCGCATCCCTCTGCCCGTTATCGTCAACGGCTCCGACGGCTGGCACGTGTTCTCCTCCGCTCGCATCCAACACGGTGAATCCTTCACCGACGGCTCCGCCACCTTCAAAATTGGTGGCGAAGACAGCGAGTACAAGGGCAAAGTGGTTGAAATCGTCGACGGCAAAGAAGTGCGTCCCCTCGACATATCCATCACCAAAAACGTCTGCGCTCTGTTCATCACCGTCGCACTCGTCTTCGGCCTGATGATGTGGCTCGCATCTTTCTATCGTCGCAACGGTATGAAAGCCCCGCGCCGCGGTCTCGGTGCCATCGAAGCCCTGCTCACATTCGTCTACGACGGTGTGATCAAGTCGATTCTCGGTCCCGACGGTCGCCGCTTCGCCCCCTATCTGCTCACCGTGTTCTTCCTCATCTTCTTCATGAACATCCTGGGCCTGATTGTGGTGTTCCCCGGCGGTGCAAACCTCACCGGCAACGTGGCCGTTACCCTCACCTTGGCTACCCTCACTTTCTTAGTAACCAACGTCTTGGCTACCAAGCACTACTGGCTCGAAATGTTCTGGCCCGACGTGCCCGTGTGGCTCAAGTTCCCCCTGTTCCCCATCATGCAGCTCATTGAGGTCTTCGGTATGTTCACCAAGCCCGCCGCACTCACAGTGCGTCTGTTTGCCAACATGATGGGCGGCCACATGATTGTGCTGGTGCTCACCCTGCTCATCTTCATCTTCTCCGGCCTCTTCGGCGCCGGAGTAGGGGCCGGCACCACAGTCATCTCTTTGGCCTTCTCTATCTTCATGTTGCTGCTGGACTGCCTCGTTAGCTTCATCCAAGCTTACGTATTCACCATGCTCTCCACCATCTTCATCTCCTTGGCACAAGTTCATGGCCACCATGAACCCGAAGCCGCTCATTAATCAGTATACAATAAACAAAAATAACAAACTCTAAAAACCTAAAAATTATGTTAGCAATCTTAGCTCAAGCAGCCGAACAGGCTCTCAATCTCTCGGGTGTAGGCGCATGCATCGGCGCCGCAATCGCTGCAATCGGTGCCGGCATCGGTATCGGTAAAATCGGTGGCTCTGCCATGGAAGCTATCGCCCGTCAACCCGAAGCTGCCGGCGACATCCGTAGCTCCATGATCGTTATCGCCGCCCTTATCGAAGGTGTGGCTCTCTTCGCTGTGATCGTTTGTATCCTCGCTCTGTTCGTATAATCCAAGGCTCCAACACCATAATAAAGTACAATGGAACTATTCACTCCTGAATTCGGCCTGGTCTTTTGGATGTTCGTGGCCTTCGCCGTGCTCTTCCTCCTGCTCTGGAAGTTAGCCTGGCCCGGTATCCTCAAAACCGTCGACTCACGTGCCGACTTAATCGACAAGGGAGTGGAATATGCACAACGCGCCAAAGAACAACTCGACAACGCTCGCGACCAAGCTAAAGGCATCATCGACGAAGCTCGCCGCCAACAAGGCGACATGATTCGCGAAACCGAACGCCTCAAAACCCAAATGGTGGAGCAAGCCCGCTCCGAAGCCAAAGCCGCCGCACAGCAAGAATTGGATCAGGCTAAAGTGCAAATCGCACAGCAACAAAAAGAAGCTGAACAAAAATTCCGCAACCTTGTCAGCGAGTTGGCCCTTCAGATCGCCGCTAAGGTGGTCGAAGACCAAATGAAGGACAATTCTGCCCAATCAAAACTCGTTAACCAACTCCTCGACGAAATCGAAAGCAAAAACTAATATCTAATGAACGAAGGATTAATCCCGCGCCGATACGCCAAGGCTTTATTCAAAGTCGATACCGAGCGCAATTCTGCAAACCGCTCCTACGAGTTGATGAAACAACTCTGCGAAGCTTTCAAAGCCAATCGACAGCTCGCCGATGTGGTCAACAACCCATTTGTTGACAACGCCGACAAAGTCGCCCTGCTCAATAGCGCCGCCGGCGCTCTGGCGCGGGACACTACCTTCGCCGACTTTTTGCAACTCCTCGTCCAAAATCGTCGGGTGGGACTCATTCTCCCGATCGCTATGGCCTACATCGACATCTTCCGCAATGCCTATAATGT
>JBJEKG010000020.1:0-4774 GCA_051878535.1 Muribaculaceae bacterium | reverse complement strand
CCGACTTGCGGCAGTGCTGGTATGCTGATTTCTTGTATTGCTTATTTGAAGAAGTATGCCACTCGGAACATCCAGCAGCGGTTGCGAGCCGAATAGTCGTCGAGCAACTTGGTTTTGAGCGCGTAGGTCATACCCCAGGTGTAGGAGGCGCTCACCTGCCAGTTACGGAGGATTTCGAAGCCGAAGCCGGCGGTGAGGCCGAGTTCGCTACCGGCGCATTTGAAGGCGGAAGCGTTGCTGTGAGCCACCAGGAAGGTGAAGTCGGGACCGCCGTATACAAATGGGGCGATTTTTTCTTCCAAGCCCTGCATGCGGGTCCACTTAAAGCGCAGGTGGAACGGGATTTGGATGTAGTGAAGCATAACGTTTTCTTCGCCGTAGCCGAGGGTGTTCCAAATCTTCTTCTCGCCCAAGTTGACCTTGGCGCCGAGCTGGTTGTACATCAGGCCGAGGTCGATACCGAAGCCGATGCCGGGGAACATCATTTCGCCCTGCACGCCGGCGGTAATGCCCGGTTGCTGAGTGATGGTGACGAGGTCTTGCTTGAAGTTGAGGTCGGAAATGTTGGCACCGGCAATACCGGCGAGGCGGAACTGGGCCGAAGCCGCTCCGCTACCGGCCACCATGGTCGCGAGGACAAGTATGAGTGTATAGATTCGTTTCATATTCTTAAGAAATTATCGCGCCGCAGGGATGTAGACTCTACGGCGCGACAAAGTTAGCAGAATTTTTGCGAACAGACGCTATGTCTGATACTATAAAATGTTAAAATGCACAATTTTTAGCCGCCGAAGTTGTCGTAGTGGATATTTTCGGGGTCGACGCCGAGCGAATCGAGCATTTTGTTGACGGCGGCACTCATGGGGCCGGGACCGCACATGTAGTACTCGATGTCTTCGGGCGATTCGTGATTTTTGAGGTAAGTTTCGAAGATGACTTGGTGGACGAAGCCCGGGGTGTAGGCCACGCCGGCGGCATCGGCAGCGGGATCGGGACGGTCCAGCGCCAAGTGGAAGTGGAAGTTGGGGAAGTCATTTTGCAGCTGGAGGAAGTCGTCGAGGTAGAACACTTCGTTGAGGGCGCGGGCGCCGTAGAAGTAGTTCATAACGCGGTCGGTGGTGTGGAGTGTGCGAGTCAGGTGCATGATTTGGGCACGCAGGGGAGCCATGCCGGCGCCGCCGCCAATCCACATCATCTCCTTGCCGGAGTCGTAGATTGGGTGGAAGTCGCCGTAAGGACCGCTCATGAGCACCTTGTCGCCGGGTTTGAGGGTGAAGATGTACGACGAGGCGATACCGGGGTTCACGTCCATGAAGCCCACGGCGGGTTTGGGTTTGAACGGGGGCGTGGCGATGCGCACGGTGAGCATAATGCGGTCACCTTCAGCAGGATAGTTCGCCATGGAATAGGCGCGCACGGTCTCCTCGGTGTTGACGCATTTGAGGCCGAACAGGCCGAATTTTTCCCACGCGGGCAGGTATTCCGCGCCGATGGATTCCTTGTCGATGTCCTTGTCGTAATCCATTGAGAATGTGGGGATTTTGATTTGGGCATAGGAACCCGGCTCGAAATGCATGTGCTCGCCCGGCGGCAGTTGCACGATGAATTCCTTGATGAAGGTGGCCACGTTGCGGTTCGAAAGCACAGTGCATTCCCATTCTTTGACATCGAGCGCCGATGCAGGCACTTGAATATCAAGGTCTTGGCGCACCTTCACTTGGCAAGCCAAGCGCCAGTGGGCTTGGATTTCTTTGCGGGAGAAGTGCACGGTTTCGGTGGGCAGCACTTCGCCGCCACCGTCCATTACTTGCACTCGGCATTGGCCGCAGCTACCTTTGCCGCCGCAGGCCGAAGGGAGGAACACGCGGCTGTCGGCCATGGTCGAGAGCAACGAGCCGCCGGAAGCGGCTTCCACTTCGCGGTCGCCGTTCACTTTGATTTTCACATTGCCGCTATGCACCAAGAAATGCTTGGCAATGAGCAAGATAGCCACAAGAGCCAAGGTGCCGACCAAGAACACGCCCACGCCGGCTAAGATAGTTGAAGTTAGAATCGATGTTAACAGCATAACGGCTTAAATTTTGATACCTAAGAAACTCATGAAAGCGATACCCATTAACGCGGTGATAATGAAGGTGATACCTACGCCGCGCAGGGGTTTGGGAACGTTGGAATAGGAGCTGACACGCTCGCGGATGGCAGCTATGGCGGCGATGGCCAGCAGCCAGCCGATGCCCCAGCCGCCACCGGCCCAGATAGCGGTCCACACCGAGGGGAACTCGCGCTGCTGCATAAACAGCGAGCCGCCCAAGATAGCGCAGTTCACCGCAATCAGCGGCAGGAAGATGCCGAGCGACGCATAGAGCGACGGGCTGAATTTTTCCACCGCCATCTCCACCAACTGCGTCATCGAAGCGATGACGGCGATGTAGAGAATAAGCGACAGGAACGAGAGGTCAACCTCGGCGTATTCCTCTCCAAGCCAGGCCATTGCGCCCGGTTGAAGCACGTAAGTATTCAGCAGATAGTTTAGCGGCAAGGTCACCACCAACATAAAAGTAACGGCGATGCCAAGGCCGAATGCCGTCTTGACATTTTTGCTCACCGCCAAGAACGAACACATGCCCAAGAAGTAGGCGAAAATCATGTTGTCGATAAAAATCGACCGTATGAAGATATTCAGATTTTCCATAGTGAAGTCGAGTTAGCGGTTAGTTTTCTTGCAGGTCTTTATTATACGAGCGGTGCACCCAGATGATGCAAGCCACCACAATGAGAGCCATCGGGGGCAGAATCATCAAGCCATTGTTGTCGTAACCGGCTTGGTAAGCGCAGTCGGGAATCACTTGGAAGCCCAGCAGAGTGCCGCAGCCGAGCAGTTCGCGGAAGAAGGCCACAATGACCAAGATGATGGTGTAGCCCACGCCGTTGCCCACGCCGTCGAGGAACGAGGGCCAGGGGCGGTTGGCCATAGCGAACGCTTCCAGACGGCCCATCAATATACAGTTAGTGATAATCAGGCCGATGAACACCGACAGTTGCAGGCTCACATCGTAGGCGTAGGCTTTCAAAAGTTCGCTCACGATGATTACCAACCCGGCCACCACCACCAATTGCACGATGATGCGGATGGAGGTAGGTATAGTGTTGCGAATCAGCGAGATAATCACGTTGCTAAATGCCAACACGGCTATTACCGACAATCCCATAACGATAGCCGGCTCCAATTTGGCTGTCACGGATAGCGCCGAGCAGATGCCCAAGATTTGCACTATCACCGGATTGTTCTTCGAGAACGGATTGAAGAACACCGTTTTGTTTTTAATCTTTTCGGCCATAGTTATTTATTTCTAAGTGATTGAAGGAAAGCGTTATAGGGTTCGAAGCAGTCGGCAAGCATGGCGCTCACGCCTTTGGAGGTGATTGTGCCGCCGGAGATGCCGTCGACGTAGTCGGCGCCGTTGGAGGGAGTTTGGCCGGCTTTGACCACGGCCACGGGCACTAATTCGCCATTCTTAAACATCTCTTTGCCTTGGAATTGCGAGCTAAACTCCTTCTTGGTGATTTCCGCGCCAAGGCCCGGGGTTTCGCCTTCGTGGTTGAAGAATGCGCCGTAGATTGTTGAGGCATCGTCGTCTAAGGCCACGTAGCCCCAGATTGGCCCCCACAGGCCGGCGCCGTAAATCGGGATGATGTATTTCTTTGAACCGTCGGCCAGACGTGCCTCATACACAGGCAGTTGGCGCTCGGCGGCCGGTTTTTTCACTTCGTTGGCCATATTCACGGCAAAGGCATCGCCGTCGATGCGCTGGCCCTGCGCGTTAACCAAATATTGGTCGGTAATGACCTCGACAAACTGTGCCTTGACATCCTCCTCGGGCGGTATGCGTAGCGAAGAAATGATTTGGCGCATCTTGTCGGCGGCCACGTTGTCGTTCTGAAGCGGTTTGAGCGACATGGAGGTGTAGGCCAAGGCCACACCCACCACCACAACCATGATGATGATGTAAATCACCGTGTATACGTTACTTTGCTTATTCATGGCCGTTAACTTTTAGAGGTGAGTCGAGCACGGCGGCGAGCGATGTTGCCGCGTACCACGCAGAAATCAATCAGCGAGGCGAAGGCGTTGAGCAGGAGCACGGCCAACATGGCGCCTTCGGGGTAGCCGTTATTATACACACGAATCAGCACGGCCACCACGCCGATGAGGAAGCCGTAGATGAGCTTGCCGGTGGGAGTGTGACAGGCTGTGACGGGGTCGGTGGCCATAAACACGATGGCAAAAGCCAAGCCGCCGTAGAGCAGGTGGTCAACCGGGGTGAGCATCGAGCCGGGATAAAGGTCGGTGGCGAAGGTGTGAGCAATCCAACCCATCACCAAGGTGCCGACCACGGCCGACAGCATGATGCGCCACGAGCCGATGCCGCTCAGCAGCAACACGGCCGCGCCGATGAGGATGCAGATTACCGAAGTTTCGCCGAACGAGCCGGGAATCAAGCCCACGAAGGCGTCCCAAGCGGAGAGGTCGGTAACCGGTGCGTCGGCGGCCACCGCGCCGAGCGGAGTGGCACATGTCACGGCATCAGCGCCTGCGCCAAGGCCGCACACTGTGCCGGAGGCCACAAACACCTGGTCGCCCGACATGGCAACCGGATACGCGAAGAACAGGAACGCGCGCGCCACCAGTGCCACATTAAATATATTATAGCCGGTGCCGCCAAACACTTCCTTGGCGAAAATCACCGAGAAGGCAGTGGCCACGGCAAGCATC
>JBJEKG010000019.1:0-4787 GCA_051878535.1 Muribaculaceae bacterium | reverse complement strand
AGTTAGGCATTATTTTTGAACTGACCAAATATTTTTGCAACTTTTTTATGCTTTTAAGCATATTTTTTTCGCCATCACTGATTATCAAGAAGTTAGCACCAGCCGCTTTAGCCCCACCCCGGCCCTCCCCTGAAGAAGCCCCACCCTCTCTCCCTCCCCTGAAGGGGAGGGAGAGAGGGCAGGCGCAGCAGCGCGGTGGACGAGCGCCCGGCAGGCGCCGAGGGGCAGCTAAAGCTGCCAGGCCAGAGACGAAAATAAGCGATGGAACAGCGGACAAGGAAGCAAGACTTCGCTGAAGCTCAGAGCCGAGACAAAAAAGCGAGCGGAGGAGGCACGGCGGGCTGGCACGCCGCAGCAAGCCGCGGCGCTACCTGCGGGCGGCGCAGCAACGGCAAGGTGGGCGGCGCAGCAACGGCAAGGTGGGCGGCGCAGCAACGGCAAGGTGGGCGGCGTAGCAACGGCAAAGTGGGCGGCGCAGCGGGCACGCCGCAGCAAGCCGCGGCGCTACGAGCTGGCGGGTGGTGGGCGGCACGGTTTGGATGCCGCAGCAAGCCGCGGCGCGGTTGGGCGGGAGGAAATGCGACGGAGCCGCCCGGGTGGGGCGGCTCCGTCGGTTGGGGTATGTGGGGGAGGGTTAGTCGATGATGTCGAAGTGGGTGTAGGGGCGGAGAACTTCGGGGATGACGATGCCGTTGGGGGTTTGGTTGTTTTCAAGCAGGGCGGCCATGATGCGGGGCAGGGCGAGGGCTGAGCCGTTGAGGGTGTGGCAGAGTTGTGTCTTGCGGTCGTCGCCACGGAAGCGGCATTTGAGGCGGTTGGCTTGGTAGGTTTCGAAGTTGGATACGGAGGATACTTCGAGCCAGCGTTTTTGTGCGGCGGACCATACTTCGAAGTCGAAGGTGATGGCGGAGGTGAACGACATGTCGCCGCCGCAGAGGCGGAGGATGTGCCAGGGCAGGCCGAGGTCGTCGAGCAGGGATTGGACGTGGTCCTTCATCTCTTCGAGGGCGGCATAGGAGTTTTCGGGGCGCTCGATGCGGACGATTTCGACTTTGTCGAATTGGTGGAGACGGTTGAGGCCGCGCACATCCTTGCCGTAGGAGCCGGCTTCGCGGCGGAAGCAGGCGGAGTAGGCGCAGTTTTTGATGGGGAGACGGTCGGCGGGGATGATTACGTCGCGGTAGAGGTTGGTGACGGGGACTTCGGCTGTGGGGATGAGGTAGAGGTTGTCGAGGGTTACGACGTACATTTGTGCTTCCTTATCGGGGAGCTGGCCGGTGCCGTAGCCGGAGGCTTCGTTGACCACGTAGGGCGGTTGCACTTCGAGGTAGCCGGCGGCGGAGGCGCGGTCGAGGAAGAATTGGATGAGGGCGCGTTGGAGTTTGGCACCTTTGCCGAGGTACACGGGGAATCCGGCACCGGTGATTTTGACGCCGAGGTCGAAGTCGATGAGGTTATATTTTTTGGCAAGATCCCAGTGTGGGAGTGCATCTTCGGGGAGGTTGGGCATGGGGCCGCCGGTTTTTTCCACAACGTTGTCTTCAGCGGAGCGGCCTTCGGGCACGGCGGCGCAGGGAATGTTGGGCACGTTGAGCAGGATTTGGCGGATTTGGAGTTCGATATCGGCGAGTTGGTCGGCAATGGGCTTGAGGTCTTCCTTGAGGGCGGCCACTTTTTCCTTGGCGGCTTGAGCTTCGTCCTTTTTGCCGGCTTTCATGGCGGCGCCGATAGAAGCGGCGAGGCGGTTGAGTTCGGCGGCGGTATTGTCGTTTTTGAGTTGGAGAGCGCGACGTTGGTCATCGAGGGCGAGGACCGAAGTGATGGGTTGGCGACCGTCGAAGCCTTTTACGGCGAGGCGAGCAATGATAAGCTCGGGGTCGGCCTTGATTTGCTGCAGTGTGAGCATAATTATATATATAATAATGTGTAGTTATACTTATTTAGCGAGGAGTTGGCGCACTTTTGCGGAGATGGCTTTGCCATCGGCACGGCCGGCGAGGCGTGCGGTGGCCACTTTCATCACCTTGCCCATGTCGGCGGGGGATGCGGCGCCTACTTCGGCGATGATGGCAGAGAGTTCGGCGGCGAGTTCTTCGTCGGAGAGGGCTTTGGGGAGGTATTGTTCGATAACGGCGGCTTCGGCCAACTCGTTTTGTGCGAGGTCGGGGCGCTGCTGTTCAGAGTAGATGGCGGCACTTTCGCGACGTTGCTTCACCATTTTCACTAAGATTTTGAGGGCAACATCGTCCGGAAGCTCACCATTAGCACCCGGGGCCGTTTTAGCTTCGATAAATTCTTTTTTGATGCCGCGAAGCGCTTCGAGGCGCACCTTGTCGCGGGCGAGCATGGCCGACTTGATGTCGGCAGAGATGGTGTCAAACAGAGCCATAATTTCTTGATTACATTAACTAAGGTGCAAAGTTACGAAATTTTGTGCTAAAATGATAGCGGATAGCTTATTTTTCTTTGCAGAAAATTGTTTTGGTGCGGCAAATTCGGGCAAAAATAGCCACGGTAAGCAAAATTTTTCGTAAATTTGCAGGTGAAGACTATACCCCCACCCCATGGCAAAAGAAATTCAGTTCATATTATACAACTTGCCCGACGGCGAAGGCTCGGTGCAAGCCTACATCGAAGGTGACACCATCTGGCTCACCCAGAAGGCTATGGCTCAACTTTTTGATGTAACGATTTCGGCTGTTAATCAGCACCTTAAGAGTATTTACGAGAGCAATGAGCTTTCTACCGATTCAACTATTAAGAAATTCTTAATAGTTCAACAAGAAGGTGCTCGCCAAGTAAGGCGCGAACAAATTTTCTACAACCTCGACGCCATCATCAGCGTCGGCTACCGCGTTAACTCCCAGAAAGCCACCCGATTCCGCCAGTGGGCCACCAAAATCCTCAACGAATACATCCGCAAGGGGTTCGTGCTCGATGACGACCGTCTCAAACAAGGCAACAAAGTTTTCGGCCACGACTACTTCCGCGAGCTACTCGAACGAGTACGCTCAATTCGCGCCAGCGAGCGACGTATCTGGCAGCAAATCACCGACATCTATGCCGAGTGTTCCATCGACTACGACCGTGCCGCTTCCACCACCAAGGAGTTCTACGCCATGGTGCAAAACCGCTTCCACTATGCTATCACCGGCCAAACTGCCGCCGAAATCATCTACCATTCAGCCGACCATGCCAAGCCAAATATGGGTCTTACCACTTGGAAGTATGCTCCCGACGGCCGCGTGCTCAAATCCGATGTTTCCGTGGCCAAGAACTACCTCTCCGAGGAGCAAATCCGCCAATTGGAGCGCACCGTCACCGCTTATTTCGACTATATCGAAATGCAAATCGAGCGGCACAACGCCTTCAACATGCAGCAATTTGCCGCCAGTGTAGACAAATTCCTCACCTTCAACGACTACCGCATCCTCCCCGACAAAGGCCACATCTCCGCCGGCCAAGCCCGAGCTAAGGCCGAAGCCGAATACGACATCTTCAACCGCACACAGCAAATCGACTCCGACTTCGACAAAGAAATCCGCCGCCTCAAAGGCCCGAAATCGCCCGACGAGGGATGAAGCGCCTGCCAATTCAACGCTTTTAGCGGTGCGGCATAAATTTGTGGGGCGGGATGATGGATAAGTGAGTAATTTTTTGTAAATTTGCAGAAATTTTCTGAAGTATAACTAAAACGATACGATTTTGGATATAGACCCGTTGCCGGCGTGCTTGTCGGCGCTCAATTTTTTAGGAATGATACTCGGCCAAGCGACGGCCGGATTTTCGGCGGCGCAACTTGTGGCTTTGTGCACGGCGTTGCTGTGTTTGATGTTATCGGGGTTTGTGTCGGCCAGCGAGATTGCTTTTTTTTCGCTCACGCCGGGGCAACTCGAGGAGATGGAGCAGGATAAGCGCACCAACACCATCGAGCGGCTGTTAGGCAAGCCCGAGCGGCTGTTGGCCACCATCCTGATAGCGAATAATTTGGTGAACGTGGCCATCGTGGTGCTGTGTAATTTCGCCTTAGGTCCGGTGTTCGAGGATATGAGCGAGGTGGGGAGCTTTGTGCTGCAAACGGTGATTCTCACCTTCTTGATTCTGCTCTTCGGCGAAATTTTGCCCAAGATTTACAGCAACAATTACCCGGAAAAGTGGGCACGGTTTGCCGCGCCCGGGGTGTTAGTTCTGACGCAGCTGTTCCGCCCGGTGTCGAAGTTCTTGGTGGGCTCCACGGCCATCGTTAACCGCGTGGTAACCAAGCAGTCGCAAGCGCTGACCACCGACGACCTTAGCCAAGCGTTGGAAATCACTTCCGATGCCGACGATTCCGACAAGGACATCCTCGAAGGCATCCTCCGCTACGGCAACACGCAGGCCTCCGAGATTATGACTCCGCGCATCAACATCACCGACATCAACATCCGCAGCAACTTCGCCGAGGTGATGCAGGTGGTGGTCGAAACCGGCTACTCGCGCATCCCGGTGTATGAGGACAACGAGGACAACATCCGCGGCATCCTCTTCTCGCGCGACCTGCTGCCTTACATCGGCAAGGTGGACGATTCGTTCGACTGGCGCAAGCTACTGCGCGAGCCGTATTTCGTGCCGGAATCGCGCATGATTGATGACCTGCTGGAGGACTTCCGCAAGCGCAAGCAGCACTTGGCCATCGTGGTCGACGAATACGGCGGCACCCAAGGCATAGTCACCTTGGAGGACGTGCTGGAAGAAATCGTGGGCGATATCAACGACGAGTACGACAGCCCCGAAGCCAAGTATAAACG
>JBJEKG010000018.1:0-4807 GCA_051878535.1 Muribaculaceae bacterium | reverse complement strand
CAGAGCAGCCGCCAACCAAGCGAGCTGCTCAATGTGCTCGACCTGCTCACCATCTACTCCATCGTCAAGCGACAGTCTGCCTTCACCAACGCCCGCTCCATCGACAAGCTGCTCAACGCCGGTGTGCTCTACCGCCACCGCTCCGGTATCTGCCTGATGAACGACGGTTATTACGCCTACCATCCATTTGTCGTTGCCAACCTCGTCACAGCGCCCGTGATGAAGCGCCTCGACTATGTGCTCAGCGACGGACCCGTGCCCATGAGCGCCTTCGTGCAGGAATGGGCCGGTGAACTCTCCCCAAAGCAAGTCCGCACCATGATTGACACCCTCATCGGTAAAGTAATCGCCAAAACCGGTACCGGACGAGCCACCAAATACCAATTCCAGCAATTATCCGCGAATTTGTAGCCCATTGTAAATCAGCAATTTAACCTCAAAATACACCATTTTTCACCATTACTCCCGATTTTTCTTTCCCTCAATAAGCACGAGCCCCACCGCCCTTCAAAAGCGGTGGGGTTCAGTGCGGATGAGCAGCAGCGGTGGGGTTCAGTGCGGATGAGCAGCAACGGTGGGGTTCAGTGCGGATGAGCAGCAACGGTGGGGTTCGGTGGTGAGGCGGAAGCCGAACGGCGCGGTAGCGCCCCTGTGCGGAGCCTTTTTGCGCCTGCTTCGAGCTCTTGCTCGTCGGTAGTCGGGGCTACGGCCGCAGGTAGCACGCGTCGCCGTAGCTCAGGAAGCGGTAGCCCTCGGTGGCCAAGGCGTGGTCGTAGATGGGGCGCCAGCGGTCATCGCCCACGAAAGCGCTCACCAACAACAGCAACGTGCTGCGCGGTTGGTGGAAGTTGGTTATCATCCCCGACACCACTCGGTAGCGGTAGCCCGGAGCAATGATGATGCGCGTAGCAGCCACCAAAGCGCTCACTCCCTCGGCCTCAAGCCGTTGGATGAGAGCCGCAAAGGCTTCGCCAACAGCTAATTGCGGATGCTTCGCGTCGTAAGGATACCACTGCGGCACCTCGCCCGTCCAGCGGTCGGTAGCCATCAAGCAACCGATGTGATACAGGCTCTCGAGCGTCCGCACCGAAGTGGTGCCAACAGCCGTGATGGTGCGACCGGCAGCGATGTGGTCAGCGATGTTGCGAATCGTGGCCAACGGAACCGCGATGAACTCCGAGTGCATCGGGTGGTCGCCAATCAGTTCGCTTTTGACCGGTTGGAAGGTGCCTGCACCCACATGCAAGGTCACCTGCCACCGCGGTATTCCACGCTCGCTGATTGTCTCCAACAGCTCGTCGGTGAAGTGCAGCCCAGCCGTGGGTGCTGCTACCGAACCGTCGATGTGTGAGTAAACAGTCTGATAGTCAGCACTGTCGCACTCCTCCGTGTCGCGGTTGAGATACGGTGGAATGGGTATCTCGCCCGCCGCGCCGATGATGTCAGCGAAGGTGTGTCCGCCCGTCCAGTCGAACCGAACCACCCACGCGTTGCCATGCGCACCCACGCGCGTGGCTGTGAGCGTGGACACCTCGCCCGAAGGCAGTGCTATCTCCGCCTGCAGCCGCTCCTCTTTCCACTTCTTCAGGTTGCCGACCAAGCAAATCCACTGCGTCGATTCGGTCTGCGCAAAATTCTGCGCATAGTCGGCCGGAGCAGCCGGTTCCAAGCAGAAAATCTCGATGAGCGCGCCGGTAGCGCGGCGGAAGTGCAAGCGAGCGTTAATCACACGCGTGTCGTTATACACCAACGCAGTGTCGGCCGGAAGCAGGCGGGCGATGTCGCTAAAGCGAGCGTCGGCAATGGTGCCGCCTTGGTACACCAGCAACCGGCAGGCATCGCGCTGTGCCAAAGGGTGTTGCGCGATGCGCTGCTGCGGTAGCGGGTAGTCGTAAGCGTCAATATTGATAGCTTGAGGATTCATTCAAAAGATATTAAAGGTACAATAACCCATAACCACGGCGAAGCCGTCACTTATACCGCACCCAGCGCATCAGGTCGCCGAACGTCGGTTTCTTGCCGTACATGAAGATGCCCACGCGGTAAATCTTCGCCGCAACCCACACCATACCCACGAAGCCGGCGTACAGCACCACTATCGACACAGCCATCTGCCAGCCGTCGATGCCGAATGGCATGCGTGCCATCATCACCATCGGCGAGGTGAACGGGATGAACGATGTCCACATCGCCAACGTCGAGTTGGGGTCGTTCACCACCGTCATCGAGATTACGAACGCCAAAATGATAGGCAACACGGCCACCGTTTGCAGCTGCGATGCGTCCTGAAGGTTGTCAACAGCCGAACCGATTGCCGCGTATATCGATGCGTAGAAGAAGTAACCGCCAACCAAGAACAGAATCAGGTACAGCAGGTACTGCCCCATGAAGCCAACGTCGGTAAGCTGGCTCATAGCCGCCATCATCGACCCGTCGGCACCCGAGGCCATCGCGGTGAGCATCGGCAATACCCAGGCCGAGCAAATCATAATGATACCGGCCCACACAAGCATCTGTGTCAGAGCCACTAAGCCCACGCCGATGATTTTGCCCATCATCAGCCAAGTGGGGTTGACCGAGGTGACCACAAGCTCCAGCACACGGTTGTTCTTCTCCTCAATGATGGAGTTCATCACCATGTTGCCGTAGAGCATGATGAACATATACAGGATGAACGTGGCCAAGAATCCCATCGCGTATGACAGCATCGACGAGGTGGCCGTTTCCTCCTCCTGATCGAGGCGGAACGTCTTCATCTCCACGTCAACCTTCACGCTCTGCATGATGTCGCGCAGATTCTCCACACCGGAATTGTTGATGCGGATGGTCTCGATAGTGTTCTCGATTTGCGAAGCCACGAACTGCTCGGTTTGAATCGACGGTGCACCTTGAGTGTAGAAGGTGATGGACGCGTTGGGGTTGGCCACCACATCCGGGCCAATCACCAAGAACGCGTCGAACTCCGAGTTGTCCTTCGCCTGCTCGAACGTTTGGTCGGTGATGCTCACAAACGAAATCTCATCGCCGCCCTCGAGCGTCTGCGCTATCTTGCCCGAATCGTCGATTACGCCAATCTTACACTCTTCCGGACCCGACACCAGCAGCAACACGGTGGGCAATGCCATCATGGCCACCATAAACAGCGGCATCAAGATGGTGGAGATGATGAAACTTTTGCGTTTGACGCGTTCTAAATATTCGCGCGCCACGATTATTTTCAATGCGGAGTTCATAGTGCGGGCGGAGTTGAGGTTAATTGATTGGAAGCGTTGACAGTGCGGATGAAAATGTCGTTCATCGACGGAAGTTGAGGCACGAACGCGCGGATGTCCACCGCCGAGTTCGCTGCCGTGAGCAAATCACGAGTGGATACGCCGGAGGCTATGGCGAAGCGCACCCGTTGCGTTTGGCCTTCACTATCCAAGGCCACGAGCGACGAGGTGAGCGATTGCAACGCTGCAGTGAGCGCATCCGCCGAGCCCAAGTAACTCAGTTCGAAGGTGTTGTCGCCGAATTGGTGACGCAGCTCGTCCACCGAGCCGCTCAGAATATTGTGCGACTTGTTTATCAGCGTGATATTGTCGCACAGCTCCTCCACCGAAGCCATATTGTGAGTGGAGAAAATCACCGTTGCGCCTTGGTCGCGCAGTCGCAATATCTCCTCCTTAAGCAAGTTAGCGTTGATGGGGTCGAAGCCCGAGAACGGCTCGTCGAAAATCAGCAGCGAGGGCTGGTGCAGCACCGTCACAATGAACTGCACCTTCTGAGCCATGCCTTTCGACAGCTCTTCAACCTTCTTGTCCCACCACGAGGTGATTTCCAACCGGTCGAACCACTGATGCAGTCGCTCGGTAGCTTCACGGCGCGACAGCCCTTTAAGTCGAGCGAAGAAGATAGCCTGCTCGCCCACTTTCATTTTCTTGTACAGTCCGCGCTCCTCCGGAAGGTAGCCGATGTGTGCCACGTCGGCCGCCGTGAGCTGGTGACCTTCAAACACCACCCGACCGCTGTCCGGTGCGGTGATGTGATTGATGATGCGTATCAGCGTGGTCTTGCCTGCGCCGTTCGGCCCGAGCAGGCCGTACACCTTGCCCCGAGGCACTTGCAGCGACACATCATCCAACGCCTGATGATTGGTAAACGATTTTGAGACGTGCTCTACTGTTAAAATATTATCCATGTCGGTTTACTAACTGTTTTTTACTCATTTGACGCACCTCAGCCGCCAAAACTTACACCCACTCGCAAAAAAATCGCCGACAGACCCACGTAAGCGAGGAGCGCCGGCGAATTTATGGCTAAAAAGGGAATAGAAATCACGTTTGGTGGTGCAACCGAGCGCTCCCATTACGGGATGAGCTCGTACTTGCGGAATACCTTCTGAATCTTTTCCAGCGCGGTGGTCACCTGCTCTTTGGTGTGGGTGGCCATCAGCGAGAAGCGAATCAGAGTGTCGGTCGGTGCCACTGCGGGCGACACTACCGGGTTCACGAAGATGCCTTCTTCCAGCAAGTCGCGAGTGATGAAGTAGGTCTTGTAGTCGTCGCGGATGTACAGCGGGATAATCGGGGTGGAAGTGTGGCCGATTTCCGCGCCCATGTTGCGGAAGCCCTCCAGAGCGTAGTTGGTCAGCTCCCACAACTTCTCCTGACGCCACGGTTCTTCAATCATGATGTCGATGGCCTTCAGCGCAGCTGCAGTCGACGCCGGTGTGATGCTCGCGGTGAAGATGTACGAGCGCGAGTGGTGACGCAGGTAGTTGGTTATCTCCTTGTCGGTTGCGATGAAGCCGCCCAACGAAGCAAAC
>JBJEKG010000017.1:0-4849 GCA_051878535.1 Muribaculaceae bacterium | reverse complement strand
TTTTACGTTTACGTTTTACGTTAAATCTCCAAAGGTGCATAGCTGAATAGTTACAACTCTTCTTTGCCGACAAATTTTCAACCTTTACGGTCAGACAATGCGGATGACATACCATTCATAACAGCTATTCAGTCATACTAAAATTTATAGTAAGTCACTGTTGACTGCCAAGGAATGTCAAAATTGGAGGTGAGAGGGCAAATAAATTTCTTCGTTTTGCCGGAGGTTGGGTGGAAGGTTTTTGGGAAAATGTGCGGCTGTTTGACTTTTTTTTCGTAACTTTGCACAATTCTTGAGAAAAATGACTGAAAATACTCCAACACTCTATCTGTTTCCGGTGCCGATGGGTGATAGCCCCATCGAGCACGTGTTGCCCGCGCACAACCTTGCGCTGCTGGGCACGTTGCGGCATTTTGTGGTGGAGAACGTGCGGTCGGCACGGCGTTTTTTGCGCGCGGCGTGCCCGCAGATAGTCATCGACGAGCTGGAATTCACCGAGTTGAGCGAGCACACGCCCGCCTCGGAAGTTGAGGCTATGTTGGAGCCGATGCGCCAAGGCCACAGCATCGGGGTGGTGAGCGAAGCGGGCTGTCCGGCCGTGGCCGACCCCGGCAGCGACTTGGTGGCCGCCGCCCAGCGCCACGGCTTCCGCGTGGAGCCGTTGGTGGGTCCGTCGAGCATCATTTTGGCGCTGATGGGTTCGGGATTCAACGGCCAGAACTTCGCCTTCCGCGGCTACCTGCCCATCGAGCAGAAGCAGCGCACCGCCGCCATCCGCCGCATGGAGCAGGAGGCCGGCCGCAATCGCCAAACGCAAATTTTCATCGAGACGCCTTACCGCAACAACCGGCTCATCGCCGAGTTGGCCTCGACTTTGGCGTCCGACACGCTGCTGTGCGTGGCCTCCGACATCACCTGCTCGCGCCAGAGCATCATCACCCTGCCCGCCTCGAAGTGGCGCTCGCGGCAGTACGACTACGCCAAGATTCCCACAATCTTCCTTATTTACCGATAACTCACTATGGCACAGCGACATAACCGACGTTCAATTCGCCCCATCGAGGATTTGCCGAGCTTGTTCGACACGCCCGTTGACGAGCCGCAGCGCGACCTCAGCGCCATTTCGGCTGACGTCTCCGGCGAGTTGGACGAATTCGTTGTGCCTCAGCAGTTTACCCAGCGCAAACCGCAACTGCGGTTCATCTCCTTCGGCTCCGGCTCGAGCGGCAACTGCTCCTACGTGGGCACCGACACCTGCGGCCTGCTCATCGATGCCGGCGTGGACAACAACTTCGTAACCAAAGAGTTAGCGCGCAACGGCATCGACATCGCCTCTATCCGCGGCATCCTTCTTACCCACGACCACGGCGACCACGTGCGCTACAGCTACGCCATCCTGCGCCGCAACCCCGGTATGAAGCTCTACTCCACCATCAAATGCCTCGAGGGCATCCTGCGCCGCCACAACATCTCCCGCCGCATCAAGGACTACCACGTACCCATCTTCAAAGAGCACGAATACCGCTTCGACGACATCATCGTCACACCCTTCGAAACCTCGCACGACGGCACCGACAACTGCGGCTTCTCTTTCCAGTTCGGCGACACCCACTTCGTCATCGCCACCGACACCGGCATCATCACCGAGCGCACCGACTACTACTGCCGCCAAGCCAACGCCCTGATGATTGAAGCAAACTACGACGACGAAATGCTCGCCACCGGTCGCTACACCGAGCACCTCAAAGCCCGCATCCGTTCCTCCATTGGCCACCTCGAGAACCACACCACCGCCAACTATCTCACCCAAATATTCTCGCCCCAACTCAAGCAAATCTTCCTCTGCCACCTGAGCGAGGACAACAACACCCCGGAGACCGCCGAAGTGACCGTGGGCAACGCCCTGCGCACCATCAACGTGCGCCCCGCCACCTCCTGCGCCGAGATACCCCCCGGCACCGTCTACATCAAAGCCCTCCCCCGCTTCCGCTCCTCCGACCTCTACATCCTCTAACCCACACTCTACGCGATGAGAAACCTATTTGGTGATGAAGATTTCATGAAATTTCAGTTCCCGGCCCCGCAATATTTGGGAGCTAAATTCGTGCATCGCTCTTGGATAGCGCAGTATATCCCGGAGAGCGCATCGGTGGTATTGGATGCTTTCGCCGGGTCGCAATCTATAGCATATATGATGAAACAGCTTGGTAAACAAACAAATACCAACGACTTCTTAAGTTTCAACAGCAAAATTGGTAAAGCCTTGATTGAAAATTGCTCGGAGACACTCACCGGCGAAGACCTTACCATCCTTTTCAGCGACAACAGCGCACCCAACGAGTTCAACCTTATGGAGCGCCTGTTCTCCAACCTGTTCTTCAGCCGCGAAGAGGCGGCTTTTATCGATAGCTTCCGCAGCAACGTGTCGCGTCTGTCATCGACGTTCAAGCAAGACCTCGCTTTCACCGTAATGTGTCGTAGCCTCACCAGAAAGGTTACAATGGGCCATTTCGCTCACACTCAAGCACTTGCTTACGCTGCCGACCCGGCCCGCATCAAGCGCAACCGCAGTTTGATTCGTCCGATTAAAGATATTTTTATGGAGTTAGTGCCTCAATACAATGCTGCCGTGTTTGACAATCGAATGACAAACCTCAGCTATAACGAAAATATCTTGGAACTCCTGCCAAAAATCGCCGGCGTCGACTTAGTGTATTTCGACCCTCCATATTGCAATAGTCATGCCGACTATCAATCTTTTTATCACCTGCTCGAGACATTCGTGATGTATTGGAAGGACAAGGAATTTGTCAACGGAACCAAACGCTACGAGCCAAAACGCTACAGCGGCTTCGACAAAAACAGCGAAGCGCTGAAAAATTTAGAGCGACTGTTCTCGCTATCAACCCACATCCCTCACTGGTTGATAAGCTACAACGACCGCAGCTACCCGGATATCACCACTATGATTTCCATGATCAAACCCTATCGCAAAGTCGAGGTCAAGACCAAAGAATACTCTGCCGGACGCGGCGGCAAAGGCAGCGTAGCCGGCAGCAATGAAGTGTTACTAATCTGTTCACCCTACTGACTATGAGCACATTCGATAAATGGGACAGCGAATTCCGCCACCGCCACCTGGCCGCCTTCAACCATACCCCCTCCGCACTCTTATGGTTGAAAGCCAAAGCTATATGCCGCAAAACCTTGCTCATCCGCTTTGCCAACCAATGCAACATTAAACTTCTTTCCACAAGAATTTCCGGCCAATTTCGCGAGCTATTCGGTTACATCGAACAAAACGCGCAATTGGCATCGGCTCTCGACCAATTCCTTCAACAGCAAAACAATGAGTGGTACGCTCTACAAAACATTGATGAGCAACAGCTTAAAGCCGACCTATATCAAGTAACCGAATACACTTGGGGTGGCGACCGCAATAATTCGCTCGACAAATTTTTAGTGTCGACCTACGTAAAATCCATCAGCAATTATGAACAATTACTTAGCAAGCAATCCGAGATAGCCCATAATGCTTGGATGTATGTGCGCACAAGTTGGTACAACAACTGGACCTCATACCTTATTGAATCGATGTTTAAACGCCATCAACGAGTCATTTCAGCCGTTGGCGAGATTAAGAGCGTCGATTTCTTTATTGACAACTACCCTATTGACCTGAAAGTGACCTACTTGCCAAATGAGTACTTAACCAAACTGTTAAGCGAGCGTTTAGGTTGTTCTCTTCAGCAATGGCTCAAAAGGCAAGCAGCCTCTTTAAACGTCCCGATTCTCAACAACTCTCGGACAGCTATCACTGAAACTATCGAGAAGTTAACCAATGCCGGACACACAGAGGTTATAAAGGAATTGGCTACCGCTCAAAGCGAAATTATCCGCAATATCCAAGATAATCCCGAGCCGCTAATGAAGTGGCTTTACGAGAATCAAGGCGAAATGCGCTTCGGCGCTGAGAATCGCATCTTTCTTATATTGGTAGATGCCGCTCAGCCGGAGCAGTCGTGGAAACTGAAACGCGACTTCGATCTCATCAAAACCAAAGTTGACAGCTACCTCAACAATTTCAATCAGGGCTCGCTCAAAACAATCTCATTTACATTTAAAGGCGATAGCTATGAAGCCATGGCTGACATAATTTTTGTTATCAAACACCCAATTTTTTAATTCAATAATCTATTCCTATCATGCTCAAATCAATGATTTTCAAGGCTATGGTGATGGTGCTCAGCCTCACCGCATGCGCCTGCCTCGCCGCATGCAGCGACGACAACGACCCCGACGACCCCGCCGGCAACGAACTCACATCCATCTCCGCCGACTACTCACTCACCGTCAGCGACGACTACCTCGCCATCTACGACATCGTGGCCACCTACTCCTTCGACGACCAAACTTACGCCGAAACTCTATCCTCCACCACCTGGACCGTGAACAAGTCGTTCTCCACCTTTCCCAAGCACTACACCTGCTCGGTGATCGCCACCCCCAAAGCCTCCGTACCCGAATATGCCGACGAAGATAAAATCGTCCTCTCCTACGATTACAAACTCTTTGTAACCGGCTACTACAAAAACGGCCAAAGCACACTGCTGCGGACTTCGACCAACGCGCAAAGCCTCAGCCTCAAAGGCTCGAAACTCGCCGACCAAGTAGCCCGCGGCCCGCGCACCATCCTCACTTTCGACTACACTCGCTAAGCCTCACCGCCGAATAAGCCCAATTTGCCTAATTGGGCTTATTCAGCACAGAAAGCGCCGCAGGGATGCCTGCGGCGCTTGCGCTTCAAGATGGACTCGAACCAACGACCCTCTGATTAACAGTCAGATGC
>JBJEKG010000016.1:0-4853 GCA_051878535.1 Muribaculaceae bacterium | reverse complement strand
TACCAAGTAGGGAGCGAGCGCAAAGGGGAAGCGGTCGATATGGTTGAGGTGAATCAACTCCTTGATGAGGATTTTGAACATATCGGCGATGGCTTGGAGCAGACCGAAGGGGCCGACGCGGTTGGGGCCGAGGCGGCACTGGAAAGCGGCGCAGACTTTGCGTTCGAAGTAGATGTAGAAGAGCGCTAACAGTGAGTATGCCAAGAGCATGCCTAAGCCGATAAGCACGCACTCGATGGTGGTGGTGAGCCATCCGGGGATGCCCAAAGTTTCGAGCAACAGGTTGTGGAAAGCTCCGGTGAGATTAGCAAATGAATATTCCATAATCAGAGTGGTTTATCGGTTTAACGGTCCATATCGGGAACAATATAGTCGAGAGAGCCGCCGATGGTGATAAGGTCGGCGATTTTGCCGCCGGCGGTGATGTGGTCGACCACAGTGGCCAAGGGCAAGCAGGGGGGAGCGATTTTGAGGCGTGCGGGCTTGGTGCCGCCGTCGCTTTCGAGGTAGATGGCGAAAGTGCCGCGGCAGCCTTCGACCATTTCAAACCATTGACCTGCAGGCAGTTTGAGCACTTTGGGCACTTTCACGCAGTATTCGCCTTCGGGAATGTTGTCGATGAGTTGCTCGATGATGCGAGCTGACTGTTCCATTTCGGCGATGCGGACTTTGAAGCGGGCCATAGAGTCGCCTTCGGTGGCGAGGCATTCTTCGAAGTCGAGTTCGGAGTAGATGGAATAGGGACGGGTTTTGCGCACGTCGCAAGCCCAACCGGAGGCGCGGCCTGAGGGGCCGGTGACACCGTAGGCGATGGCGTCTTCACGCGAGAGGGTGCCAACGCCGACCATACGGTTTTTGGCGATAACATTGCCGGTGAAGATTTTGTTGTATTCTTTGATATTTGCGGGCAGGACGGCGAGGAGTTCTTTGACGTCTTTGACGAAGTCTTCGTGGAGGTCTTGCATCACACCACCGATGCAGGGGTAGTTGAAGGTCATGCGGGCGCCGCATGTTTTCTCCATAATATCAAGGATTTGCTCGCGCACGCGGAGGGTGTAGAAGAGCATTGTGGTGGCACCGAGGTCCATGCAGTAAGTGCCGATGAACAGGCAGTGCGATGCGATACGTGCGAGCTCGTCCATGAGCACGCGAATCACCTTGGCACGGCGGGAGATTTCGATGCCGGCGGCCTTTTCGTAGAGGTTGCAGAGGCAGTGGTGGTAGTTTTGGCCGCTGAAGTAGTCGAGACGGTCGAGGAAGTGGAGTGTCTGCGGGTAGTTGAGTTTCTCGCAGAGTTTTTCGACGCCGCGGTGGATGTAGCCCATGTAGACGTCGATTTTCTTGATGGTTTCGCCGTCGACAGCGGTGCGGAAGCGGAGCACACCGTGTGTGGCGGGGTGCTGCGGGCCGATGTTGACCACGAAGTCGTCGGGTTGGAAGATGGCGCGTTCGGTTTTAACGACTTTGCCGTTTTTCTCCACGTAGACGTTGGTGAAGTCGCTTTGGCGCTCGTTTTCGATGGAGATGGGGTTGAGTTTGGGGTCTTGGTCGTCGTAATCCTTGCGCAGGGGGAAGCCTTTCCAGTCGATGGAGAGGAAGAGGCGACGCATGTCGGGGTTATTGACGAAGATGATTCCGAAGAAGTCGTAAACTTCGCGTTCGTAGATTTCGGCGATGTGCCACACGTCGGCCACGGAGTGGATGTAAGGGTGTTCGCGGTCGGTGGTTGAGACTACCACGGAGCAGAGCTCGTGGGTGGTGGTTGACATTAAATAATATATAGCACCGAGCGATTGCACGTGGTCGACGCCGGCGATAGTGACAAGGTAGTCCATACCGCAATCGTCGCGCAGACACAGGGCGAGGTCGTGGAGGTTGGCATCGTCGATGGTAATTTGGGGGATAGCCGAGTTGTCGGCGGCGATTGTGGCGGCCGGGAACTTCTTAGCGATCGTGTCCTGAATGTTAGCCATAATAGATAATGTTAGAGGCTTGATATTAGGTTTGACTTACCACTGACGGCCTTAATCGGCATCGGCGGCGATGGGGTGAGACTTAAAGAACTCTTCGCGGCTCTCTTGGCGGTTGACGCCGCCGAAGAATTTTTCGACTTTGAGCTTGCGCGAGAGCTGCATGATGCCGTAGATCATAGCTTCGGGGCGTGGGGGGCAACCGGGGATGAACACATCGACGGGGACGATTTCTTCGATGCCTTTGGCCACGTGGTAGCTGCGGCGGAAGGGGCCGCCGGAGATGGCGCAGCTACCGCAAGCGATGACGTATTTGGGTTCGGCCAGTTGGTCGTAGAGGCGGCGGAACACGGGCACCATGCGGTTAACGATGGTACCGGCCACCATCATGAAGTCGGCCTGACGAGGGGAGGCGCGTGCAACTTCCCAGCCAAAACGGGCCATATCGAAGCGTGCAGCGCCAAGCGACACGAATTCGATACCGCAGCAACTGGTGGCGAAGGTGAGTGGCCAGAGCGAGTTAGAGCGCCCCC
Organism: Muribaculaceae bacterium; assembly: GCA_051878535.1. Taxonomy (GTDB): domain Bacteria; phylum Bacteroidota; class Bacteroidia; order Bacteroidales; family Muribaculaceae; genus CAG-873. Next base: position 2,350 of record JBJEKG010000016.1, on the reverse strand, counting down.
AGTTGATGAGTTTGTCGAAAGCGCCAACGACAACGTTGGTGCCGCTTTCTTGCAACTCTTTTACGAGTGATTCGATGTACTCGTTATCTTTGAATGCCTCGTAGGGCATGCTTTTGCAAGTTACTTCCATTCCAGAGCTCCTTTCCGCCAGGCGTAAACCAGGCCTAATACTAAAACACCAAAAAAGACTGCGATACTAATCAAACCGTCGGCGCCGAGTTCTTTCATACGGACAGCCCATGGGAAGAGGAACACAGTCTCAACATCGAACATAAGGAAAAGGATTGCGAACAGGTAGTAGCCCACGTGGAATTGCGACATGCTTTCGCCGCGAGTAGGGATACCACATTCGTAGGCTTCGCCCTTCTGGGGATTGAACGAGCGCGGCGAGATTAAGCCGGCTATCCACAAGGCTAAGGCAACGAGAGCCACGCCTGTGAGAAGGGCGGTGATGGCCAAGGTGCCGCTGCTTGTGATTCCAAGGATGATGGATAATGATACCATATATATTAGTTTTATTTGTTTTTCGTAAATTTCACCCATTCCACGTCGAAACACCACGCAATTGCACGATTATCTCCTATTAATCACGCAATTACAGTGCTGTCAAGGCCCGGTCAAGGCTTCGTTTGGCTGTTTCAGTGTGCAAAGATACAAATTTTTTCTGAAATCTCAGCAAAATTTCCCGGAAATAATTGCATTTTGCCAAACTTTTTTCTTGAAACCGCAGTATAGCCAAGCCAAAACAATTCAATGATTCAGCAAATTCATAGCTATACAGTCCGGTCCAATAGTTAAATAAATATAATTATCAGCAAATATACATCAAAATTACGGCAATTTGATGTATATTTGCAGTCAAATAATCGAAATATGATATCACTATGGCACAAGCATCCATGACTGTAAGAATCGACCGACAGCAAAAGGCTATCTTCGATGAACTCTGCGACCAATTCGGCATGAGTGCGAACACGGCAATCAACATCTTCGTTCGCACGGTGATTCGTCATAAGCGCATCCCTTTCATCATCTCTGCGGAGAATGAACCGGACGCTCGCACGAAAGCTCTTGAGGCTTTCGAGCGCATCCGAGCAGCCAGCGCGCAGTCGGACATCGCAGACCTCTCGCTTGATGAAATCAATGCTGAAATCGAAACAGTTAGATCTTCCACTTCTCGATGATTTACGCAGTAATCGATACAAATGTGTTGATTTCAGCTTTACTAACTCGAAATCAACAATCGGCAACCGTTATTACATTCCAAAATGTATTGAATGGTTACGTTACACCATTGTACAATGGTGAAATCTTGGAAGAGTACTCCGAAGTAATGAATCGACCAAAGTTCAAATTCAATAAGAAAGATATTTCACTTATACTCGAATATTTTTCAACTTTTGGCATTAACATTGAAAGGACTCCTTTCAAAGAACTTATGATTGATGAAAAAGACAGAGTTTTTTATGAAGTGGCACTTAGCAAGGATGATTCTTTTTTAGTCACCGGGAATATCAAACATTTTCCATCCGACCCAAAAGTAGTAACTCCTGCTGAATTTCTGAAAATAATTGGTGGTTGAACTGTAGAAACTTTTTAAGGTAATATTAGCGGTATGATACTTTTTCCGAATGCGAAGATTAACTTGGGGCTGCGGGTGATTGAGCGGCGGCCCGATGGCTACCATAACCTTCAGACGGTTATGGTGCCCACGGCGTGGACTGACATCTTGGAGATTGTTCCGGCTCGGGGGGCACAGACCACGCTCACTACTTACGGGCGCGTGGTGGATTGTCCCGCGGAAAAGAATTTGGTGATGAAGGCTTATCGGGCGGTGGCGCAGCAGTGCCCCACCCTGCCGGCGGCGGATATTTTCTTGGAGAAGATTATTCCGGACGGTGCGGGCTTGGGCGGCGGGTCGTCCGATGCGGCGTTCACGATTCTCGGCCTCAACGAGGTGTTTGAGTTGGGCATGGACCGCTTTACGATGGCTCGGATTGCGGCCACGGTGGGCGCTGACTGCTCGTTTTTCATCTACAATCAACCGGCGTATTGCACTGGCATCGGCACTGACATCTCGTTGGACGTGTCAGTGCAGATGGAGGGGCTGTCGATGGCGACAGCGAAGCCGCGGGGACAGTCGGTGTCGACGGCGCAGGCTTACGCGGGCATCACACCGCGGGCGGCTGAGGTGTCTCCGCGGGAGATAGTGGCTCGAGAGGTTGAGCTGTGGAAAGGTCTGTTGGTCAACGACTTCGAGCCGGGGGTGATTGCGCACATACCGCGAGTGGGCGAGTTGATTGCGCACTTCTACGCGATGGGGGCGCAGTACGCGGCGATGAGTGGCAGC
>JBJEKG010000015.1:0-4863 GCA_051878535.1 Muribaculaceae bacterium | reverse complement strand
GTTGCGGGTGGAGTTCTCCACCGCAAGTACATAGTTATCAATGGCTTGCGTGGTGTCGCCGCGCGAGAGGTACAGATTGCCGATGGCATAGTAAATTTGGTCGCGATATTCCTTGTTGCGGTCGTAGCGGAGCATGCGGCGCAGGGCTTTCACCTCGGGGGTGATGTCCTCGCCCATGTACACTTCGCTCTGGTGGATGCGTGCGTTGAATTTGGTGCGGTATGGCGTCGATGGCGACGACCCGGCTCGGCGGTAAGCCTCGTAAGCCTCCTGATTGCGGCCAAGGCGTGCGTACACTTGGCCCAAAAGGAAGTTCAAACGCGACCGTTGCGAGCCATGTGCAGCCTGCGCCGAGCGTTGCAAGTAGGGTAGTGCGCCCTCGTAATCACGACGGTGCAACAACAGGTCGGCACGGGTGAAATCGGCCAACTCCTGCAGGCGCTTGTGGCTCTCCAACTGGTTGTCCTTGATGCGGTTAAGTATCACTTCGGCCTCAAACAGCCAGTCCATACACACGTATGACCGTGCTTGCCATATCTCGGCCTCGGTCACCACTTCGGGCAGCCAGGTGAAGTGCTTGGAGATGTAGAAGAAGGTGGACGCCGACCCGGCAAAGTCACCGTTGTAAAACTGGCTCCGGGCCATCATCAGCCACGCGTTGTGGATGAACGGATTGTACTCCTCACGCGTGTAAAACGCCTTCTGCTCCGGCGTGAGGCGGCCGCCTTTGCGCTTGGGCCGCTTGCGAATCGACCGCAGTTGAATTGCCTTCTGACCCTTCTCAATCGAGCGAGTGAAATCGCCCGTGGGTTGGGGCGCCTGCTGGTTGGCGCGCGCTTCGGCCGGGTGCATGTAGAGCAATTGCGAGTAGTCGTCCTCGTAGTTGGTCTCCATGTCCTCCAAGGTTTCCACAAAGTGCTTGTTGCCGTTGTAATAGATGTTGTAGCGCGTGATAAATGCCTGATAACGACGCGATGCCGCCGTGTTCTTGTTGGGCGAACACGACGCTATCACCGCCACCAAGGCTATTGCCACCGGCAGCAGTACCGTCCATCGGGATATGTGCTTGAATGCGCTCATTAACAATATAACGGCAAAAGTGTCACTATATTTTATTCGACGTGGCCGAAGACGTGGCCGAAGACGTGGCCGAAGGCGCGGCAGTGGCGCCGGCGGGGTAGGCCACGCGGGTGTGGTACATGGTCTGCAAGCGGCGGCAGAACGCCTCCTTGATGGCTTTGATGTCGCGCAAACACAGCGTCGAATCGGCGTGCAACCCTTCGGCTATCTGTGCGTCGACCAGGCGGTTAACCAATTCCACAATCGATTCACGAGTGTATTCTTTCAGCGAACGCGAGGCGGCTTCCACCGCGTCGGCCATCATCAGCACCGACGTCTCGCGCGAACGCGGATTCGGTCCCGGGTAGGTGAAATCTTTCTCATCCTCGGGCGTGTGGTCGGGATTGGCCTGACAGTGAGTGAAATAGAAGTATTTTGCCTTGCCGCAACCGTGGTGCTCGCGGATGAAATCGATGATAATCGACGGGATGCCGTGCTTCTCGGCCATGCGCACGCCTTCGGCCACGTGGTCAATCACTATTTGAGCGCTTTGACGTGGCGTGAGTGCATCGTGCGGATTCACACCGTGCTGATTTTCAGTGAAAAACGCCGGATTTTTCATCTTGCCGATGTCGTGGTAAAGCGCGCCGGCGCGCACCAATTCTTCGTTGGCTCCGATGGCGCGAGCCGCGTCGGCAGCGAGGTTGCTTACGCCCATCGAGTGCTGGAATGTGCCCGGGCAGTTGTCGCCCAACTCGCGCAGTAGCGGCTGGTTGATGTCGCAATATTCCACCAAGGTCACCACCGACACAAAGCCGAAGATTTTTTCGGCGGCGAACATCAGCAGATAAGCCATGGATGTGAGCAACGCATTGATACCCAAGATGATAGCCATGCGCCACGAGAACCCTTCCACCGCTCCGTTGAGCGAAAGCTCCATTGCCACGTAGGTGGCCACGTAGGCGGCCGCCACGGCCAATGCCATGCGCATCAATTGCGAGCGGCGGCGCAGTTCACCGAGGGTGTAAATCGCTATGGCTGAGGCGATAAAGTGCAACGCTACATACTCCAAGGGGTAGGGCGAAATCGGCGCACACAGCAGAATGGTCACGATGGCCACCGCCAAGGCCGTGCGCCCGCCGAAGAAGGCCACTACCAGCACCGGTACTATCGCCATCGGTGCGATATAAAGCCCGCCCGGCACGTACTGATACAGCGCCACGGTGAGCAGTACAAACAGTGTCACCAGTGCAAAAATGAACATAAACGCGCGGATGTTGCCGGCAATGCGAGGCACCAACATCATTATGTACGTGAACAGCACTCCAAGCAGCAGCGACACGTAGAGCACTCGCCCTAATAGCATCATCAGCGACGACCGCTGGTCAGTCGAACTGTTATCCTGCATCAGTTGCTCGTAGGTGCGCAGGTTGGTGAAGTCTTGTGCGGTGATAATGTCGCCCTTGTTGATGATGGCTTGGCCTTGAAGTATTACGCCACGGTCTGCTGTAAGCAACTGTAATTCAGCATTGTACATTCGCTGACTCTCGTGCTCGTTGTAGATGACGTTGGGCTGTATCAGCTCCGGAATCTCGTAGGCGATGACCATGCGGCGCACGTTGTTATCGGGGATAATGCTGTCCAAATGCGAGAAAAATTCGCGCGGCGATGTGAGGTTGGCCGTGGAAATGTCGTGCATCACGTTGCCGTTGATGATGCGGATGGTGCGCAACTTCCCGCTCCGGATTTGAGCCATTACGGAGTCATCTACCACACCCTCTGTGTAAATTTGACGAATAACTTTCGCCACATCATCGCGCATGAACACCATGGTTTGCGGCAAGGCGGCAACCACGCTGTCGGCCTTCGCCTTGTTCATCGTAAAGACTGGCCGAAATGCCTGATTCAGTGAGTCTTGCATCGCTTTCACTGTGGCTGAATCGGTGTGAATCGGTATATCGAACGGCGCTATCAGTTGCGCATAGTTCCACGGACGTCCTTGCTCGTAATGGAAGTTGGTCGAACGGTCGTGTGGATAAAACCACACAATCAGCACCATAGCCGCTATGGCTATTAACAATCTCTGAATCAGTGATTTATCCGGTCGTTTCATAATTATTGTATACGGTTAACCGACTTGATGCCGGGAATGGTTACTGCTTGGTTGCACAACTGCCGCACGGCCTCAACCGATGGGATGCGAATCCACAAATCGCAAGTGAACACCTCGGCGGCGGCTTCGATGTTGAGCTTGCGGATGTCGATGGCCAAGTGAGTGGAAATCAGATGGATAAGCTCTTGAAGGATGCCGCGACGGTCGATGCCTTCGATGTGGATGTGGGCCATAAAACGGCCGCCGGTCGTCTCCCAGCGCGTGGCCACAATGCGCGGCCCGTAAGATGCCTTAAGTACCTGTGCGTGAGGGCAATCTAAATGGTGAATCTCCACGGTATTGTCATCGCGGATGAAACCCAACACGTCGTCGCCCGGCACCGGCGAGCAGCAGTCGGCCGTCACAAAGTTGCCCTTGCCGCTCTCGTCGCACTTGAGCACGTATATCTCTTTGGGGTTGATTTTGGCCGGCTCTTCGGGCGCTTTCTTGCCGAAGCGCAGGAATTTGCTCAGCAATCCGGTGGCGGTGGAGGCCTCAGCCGGCTTGCGCAGCGCCTTCACCAAGAACTCGCCCATGATAATCTCCTCGTTGCCGAGTTGGAAGCACAAATCCTCGCGGTTGGCAATGTGGAATGTGCCTAATATCTTGGAAATCACCGCATTGGTGTCGGGAATGTTGTGCTCTGCGAGCCATTCGCGCAGTATTTCACTGCCACGCGCGGTGATGGGTTGGCGCATCTTGCGCAACGCCGCACGCAGGCGTGTTTTGGCGTGAGCCGTCACCAAAAAATCGGCCCACTCGGCTTGCGGCACCTGCGTTTGCGAGGTCAGAATCTCAATTTGGTCGCCCGACGACAGTCGCGCGCTCAGCGGCACCAACTTGTGGTTCACCTTGCCCGCGATGCAGTGCATGCCAAGCTCAGTATGCAACGCAAATGCCGCATCCAGCACCGTCGCGCCCGCCGGCAACGTTTTCAGCTCACCCTTCGGCGTAAACACCACAATCTCCGACGAGAACAGGTTCAACTTCACCGTGTCCAAAAAGTCGATAGCCGACGGTTCCGGGTTGTCCAAAATATCCTTAATGGTTTTCAGCCAGGCATTTAACTCGGATTCCTCATCCCCTTCGCCGATTTTGTATTTCCAGTGAGCGGCAAACCCTTTTTCGGCGATTTCATCCATGCGGCGGCTGCGGATTTGCACCTCCACCCAGTTGCCGTCAGGTCCCATCACCGTAAGGTGAAGTGCCTGATAACCATTGGCTTTTGGCGTTGAAATCCAGTCGCGAGTGCGGTCGGGATGCAGCCGGTACAGGTCGGTAATGGCCGAGTAGATGCGCCAGCACAGCGCCTTCTCCTCCTTCTGGTCGGGGCAATCGAAGATGATGCGCATGGCATACAGGTCGTACACCTCCTCAAATGGCACATGCTTCGTCTCCATCTTGTTCCAAATCGAGTAGACGGATTTCAACCGCGCTTTCGCCTCGTACTTCAGCCCCATTTTGTCCAAACTCTCCTTAATCGGTGCGGAGAAGTCGGTATACACAGCCGAACGCCGAGCCTCACTCTCTTGAATCTTCTTCAGAATGTTATCGTAAACTGCCGGGTGCTCATACTTGAAAGCCAAGTCCTCCAACTCCGTTTTGATAGCAAACAACCCGAGGCGGTGAGCCAACGGCGCGTAGATATAGAG
>JBJEKG010000014.1:0-4882 GCA_051878535.1 Muribaculaceae bacterium | reverse complement strand
GAATGCCGGCAGGGAACACGGCCGAGAAGCCGGAGGTGACCACGGTGTCGCCGCACACGAAGCGAGTGTGGCGGGGCAACTCTTCCAACAGGGCCACGGTGGGGTCGACGCCGTCCCATACCAGCGAACCGAAGTGCTCGGTGTTGCGTATCTTACACGATAGTCGGAAGTTGGGGTTGAGCAGAGAGATAACTTGCGAATAGTGCTCGCCGGCCACGCTCACCACGCCCACCACGCCTGAGTGGTCGATAACGCCCAACTCGGCCACCACGCCGTCGGCGGTGCCTTTGTCGATGGTGATGTAGTTGTGGGGATGGTGGATGGAGTTGTTGATGACGTTGGCCACGATGAAGTTGAAGTGTTGAACGCTGTCGGGGGTGGGCATTGTGTCGGTGAACTGGCTCAGCCCCAGGCGGTTAAGCTCCTCGCGTAGGTTCACCACTTGAGCCTCCAACTCGGCGTTGCGGCGGTTGAGGTCGTCGTTGGTTTCGCGCAGGTTGAAGTATGAGGTGATGCTGTTGCCCACCGAGTAGATGCTACCGCCCACGGCCGACGAGGATGTCAGCCACAGGTGATGGCGATAAGGGTCGCTGTTGAATAGCAAGATGCTACTCAACACCAAGTAAATCACCAACACAAACCATTTGGAGTGGCGGCTGATAAAGTCGAATAATTCTTTCATCTAATATAGCAAGGCGACTGCGCCGAAAATTCGAGCGCAGTCTGCCGTTGATATTCAGTCGCTTAGCGGATAAGGAATGAGAACTTGTCGATATTTTTGAGCGCCACGCCGGTGCCTTTGGCCACGGAGAGCAGGGGGTCATCGGCCACGTGGAATTGGATGCCGATTTTATCGGTGAAGCGCTTGTCGATGCCGCGGAGCAGGGCGCCACCGCCGGCGAGGTAGATGCCGTTGCGCACCAAGTCGGCGTACAGTTCCGGAGGCGTTTGTTCCAAGGCGCTGAGCACGGCTGCTTCAATCTTGGAGATGGTTTTCTCGATGCAGTGGCTGATTTCTTGGTAGCTCACGGGCACTTCCATGGGCAGGGCGGTCATCATGTTGGGGCCGTGGACGATGAAGTCCTCGGGGGGATTCTCCAGCTCGGTGAGGGCTGAGCCCACGTGCATCTTGATTTGTTCGGCGGTGCGCACACCCACTTTCACATTGTGAGCGCGGCGCATGTGGCCTTGGATGTCTTCAGTGAGGTCGTCGCCGGCCACTTGGATACTCTTATTCGACACGATGCCGCCGAGGGAGATCACGGCGATTTCGGTGGTGCCGCCGCCTATGTCCACAATCATATTGCCTTCGGGGGCTTCGACGTCGATGCCGATACCGAGGGCGGCTGCCATCGGTTCGTAAATCATATATGAATCGCGGCCGCCGGCATGCTCGGAGGAGTCGCGCACGGCGCGGATTTCAACTTCAGTGGAACCGGAGGGGATACCTACCACCATACGCAGCGAGGGTGAGAACCAGTTGCTCTTGGTGGAGGCTTTTTTCACGAGGCCGCGAATCATGAGTTCGGCGGCGTTAAAGTCGGCGATTACGCCTTTGCGCAGGGGGCGCACAGTGCGGATGCCCTGCGGGTTCTTGCCTTCCATCAAGTAGGCTTCTGTACCAACGGCGATAAGCTTGTCGGTGCGGGTGTCAAGGGCCACAATCGACGGCTCGTTGATCACGATTTTGTCGTTGTGGATGATGATGGTGTTGGCTGTGCCAAGGTCGATTGCAATTTCCTTGGTGAATGAGAACAGACCCATATTATCTATTTATATTATTGTTGTCGAAAATTAGTGACGGAAGTGACGGATGCCGGTCATGGCCATGGTGATGCCGTGGCTGAGGCAGTATTCCACCGACTCGTTGTCGCGCACGGAGCCGCCGGGTTGCACGATGTTGTCGATACCGGCTTGGTGAGCGATTTCCACGCAATCGGCGAAGGGGAAGAAAGCGTCGGAAGCCATGGTGGCGCCGTTGAGGTTGAAGCCGAACGACTGCGCTTTGGCAATGGCTTGGCGCAGAGCGTCAACGCGCGAGGTTTGGCCGATGCCGGAGGCTAACAGTTGGCCGCCTTTGGCCAGCACGATGGCGTTGCTCTTGCAGTGCTTCACGATTTTGTTGACGAAAAGCATATCGGCGGCACGTTGGTCGGTGAGGTTGCCGGAAACGGTGCGAAGTTCGCCGGCGGTTTCGGTGTGGAGGTCGCGTTGCTGTTGAAGCACGCCGTTGAGGCAGCTGCGCACCGACATTTGGGGCAGTGCGGCATCCTTGCGGCGCAAGATGATGCGGTTCTTTTTGGTCTCGAGGATTGCGAGGGCTTCGGGAGCGTAGTCGGGAGCGATGATTACCTCAAGGAAAATTTTGTTAATTTCGGCTGCGGTGGCTTCGTCGACCGGGGTGTTGGTGATGATTACACCGCCGAAGGCCGACACGGGGTCGCCGGCCAGCGCGTCTTTCCACGCTTCGAGAGCGGTGGGGCGAGTGGCTAAGCCGCAGGCGTTGTTATGCTTGAGCACGGCGAAGGTGGGCTCGGTGCCAAACTCGTTGATGAGGTTGACGGCGGAGTCGATGTCCAGCAGGTTGTTGTAGGAGATTTCCTTGCCGTGGAGCTGTTCGAACATTTGGTCGAAGTGGCCGAAGAAGTGAGCTTCTTGGTGCGGGTTTTCGCCATAGCGGAGCGAGCGTTCGCCGTCGACGGTGAGGCGCAGGGCGCCGGCGGGTTGGTCGAGGGTCGAAGCCATATAGCCGAAGATGGCGGAGTCGTAGGCCGACGACACGGCGAAGGCTTCGCGTGCTAACAGGCGACGTTGGTCTTCGGTGGTGGCGGCAGCGCCGTTTTCTTTCAGGAAGGAGAGGAGAGTGGCGTATTGAGCCTTGGAAGCCACGATGGCCACGTCGGCATAGTTCTTGGCGGCGGCGCGGATGAGGGAGATACCGCCGATGTCGATTTTTTCGATGATAGCGGCATGGTCGGCGCCGGATGCCACGGTTTGTTCAAAGGGATAGAGGTCCACAATCACCAAGTCAATTTCGGGGATTTCGTATTGGGTCATGGTGTCGACATCGCTTTGGAGGGAGCGACGGCCTAAGATACCGCCGAACACCTTGGGGTGCAGGGTCTTGACACGACCGCCCAAAATCGAGGGATAGCCGGTGAGATCTTCTACGGCATCGCAAGCGTAGCCCTGCTCTTCGATAAAGGAGCGGGTGCCGCCGGTGGAGAGGAATTTTACACCGTCATTGGCCAACAGACGCAAAATTTCGTCCAAGCCATCTTTGTGGAACACTGATATTAACGCAGTTTTAATCGCCTTTGTTTCAGCCATTTGAGAAGCTTCTTTATGAGGTTTTACCTATGTTTGGGAGCGGCCGGTGACATCCCGTGCCGCCCGCTGTGCACTATTGAGAGTGCAAAGTTACGAAAAATTCAGCAAACTTTCGCCAAATTTCGTCGGAAAAATTCGCCCAATTTCGCAAAAAATCGCGCCGGGGCACGGCCACTCGACCGCACATGACACGAAGACCGGCGAGCACGAGTTCGGAGCGGATGCAAAAAGGCTACGCGCCGAAAAGCTATATAAGCACACCGAGAGCGGCTTCGGCCGCTCCCGGTGTGTATATCGAGGAGGGTGTGGGGATTAGTCGATTTGGACTACTAAGTAGTTGGTGAGGCTCCAGAATTGGTCGGGGTTGGTGATTTTCAGCACTTTCTGGCCGTTTTGGTCTACGATTTGGTAGGAGCCGGCGGGGTGGTTGGTGTGGATTTTAGCCTTGTTGGAGTGCAAGGGGATGGTGTGGAGGGTGCGGCGGTCGGCGGTCACGAAGAACGACTGGTCGAAATCGCTCTGCATGATTTTGGTTTTTCGCAGGAAACCGCTCTCGATAATCTTGTGGTCTTTGAGTTCTTTCTTGCTGGCGATTACGTAGTAGCAAGTGTTCATCTCGTTGGCGATTTGCTCGGTTTCGGCTTGGGCTTGGTCGCGTTGGTTGGTGACAGTGTTGACGGTGGTGTGGAGCGAGTCGACGGTGGTGTTCAACTCGCCGATTTGGCGGTTGGCTTCGTCCAAACTTGCGCGAAGGTTCTCAATTTCAGCGGATTGGGAATCGATTTGAGCGCGAAGGGTTTCGATTGTTTGCTGCAGATTGCGGTTGTTGAGTGTTGACTGTTGCAGACGGCGTTCCAATTGCTCCAATTGTTCGCGGCGTTGCTGCAAAGTTTGCTGGATGGCGGCGATATCTGCTTCGATTTGAGCGCGTTGCGAGGGAGTTTCGCCGTTGACGCTATTGGACACGGTGAGGATGTTTTCCAAGCGTTTGATTTCAGCCATGCCGCTGGAGATTTCGTTCACTAAACTCAGCAATTGGTCGCGGTCGGCCACTGCCGCCTCAAGTTCTTGACGAGAGGCTTCTTGGAGTTGTTCCTCGGTTACGCCGTCGTTCTCGGGCTCTTGCTTGCTGCAAGATGCGAGGATAGCAATAAATGCTAATGACAGGATGACTAACTTTTTCATTGTATGGTGATTATGTTATTGTTCGGTATCTGCGTTGCGATATTTGTTGGTATGCACTTTTTTGGCCGGTTCGGGCTTACCGCCAACAATTATAACGATTTCACCGCGCGGATTGTTCGTGGTGAAGTATTCGACAAGCTCGGAAAGGGAGCCGCGGACGGTGGTTTCGTGCACTTTTGAGATTTCGCGGCTGACGGATGCCGGGCGGTCGCCGCCGCAGAATTCGGCCAGCTGTTGCAATGTCTTGACCAAGCGCAACGGCGACTCATATATAATAAATGTACGTGGGTCGTCGGCAAGCAGGCGCAGGCGAGTTTCGCGGCCTTTTTTGGGCGGCAGGAAGCCTTCGAACACGAAGTAATTGCAC
>JBJEKG010000013.1:0-4924 GCA_051878535.1 Muribaculaceae bacterium | reverse complement strand
ACACCCTCGATGGCGACAACCTCTCCATCTACTGGGACAAGCCCATGCTCGACCCCATCATGAAGGTCGACTTCATCTTCACCATGCTTCAGGACAAACTCGACGCCCTCGAAGCCACCGACCCCGAATCAGCCGCCATGATTAAGATGATTCTCCAATTCGGCGGCATGCAGTCCGTATCCGACATCCAAAACGTGTGGGACCGCACCAACGAGTTCCAACTCTCGCTCAACTTCACCCGCTAACCCACCATCGACTTCTATAGATACACAACCGCCTGCACCCCCCAAAAAAGAGTGCAGGCGGTTGGTATTATCTTACTTCAAAGCGAGGCGGAGCTTAGCTCTGCACCCATCGTTCGCACCGTGCGTAGAATAGAAGCAACAGTCTTCTCACTTGCCGTTGCTAACCCCGATTTGTATGCCCGCATCTTCGATTCGTTGATTCCGGCCTGCTTGGCAAAGGCCGAGATATTGATCCAGTCGAAGAAATTGAAAAAAGAGGGTAGATCATACTGAAAGTCGACTTGGATGTCCTCCATGTCCGGGACATCCTTTCCCTCTTCTCGCGCCAATTCAAGCATTTCGCGCATACATTCCATATAGTCGGCTTTGGCTTCCTGCACCGAGTAGCCATAGCCGCCGAAGTAACCGCCCGCCACCGATTGTGCGGTTGTTATCGCATAGAAATTGTTTGCGTTTCTTTCAACAAGAGCTTTTACCTTCATATCCTTTATTATTTTAAACAAAGCACATTTCATTATGCAAAATTCAGATTGATTGGGAAATGAAATGAGAGGGGTCAAATTACCCCAGCCCATTTCATTGCCGCTTTCTCAAGGCCTTTCGGAACTTCTTCGGATTGATGCCGAGGTATTGGAAATTTTTCACCTTTTGAATTTATCCAAATATCATGGCGACCTCCACTTCGCAAGAACCGACACCCGGCCTTCGATACAATCTTAATCAGTTCTGAAATCTTCATAATGTAAATGTGCTTTTGAAATATGCTGCAAAGGTAACGATTTCGTTGCTTTCCTGCAAATTTTTTTGGGGAAATTTTGCGAAAATCGGGCGCGGGCTTCGTTTTTTCAGAATTATTTACTACCTTTGCTCTGAAATCCTAAATAACCAACTGTTATGAGTAAATTCTACGTGTTTTTTGCAAACGGCTTCGAGGAGATTGAAGCCATTGCGCCGGTCGACATCCTGCGTCGCGCGGGCGCTGAAGTCATCACCACCTCCATCGCTGAACCGGTGGTGAACGGCGCTCACGGCCTGCAAGTGTGTCATCCCAACGACCTTACGGCTCTCAATATCACCCCCGACGACTGGATTGTGCTGCCCGGCGGCATGCCCGGTGCGTCGAACCTGCGCGCGTGTGCGTGGCTCACCGAGAAGCTGCTCACCCACGCTGCCGAAGGCGGTCACATCGCCGCCATCTGCGCCTCGCCCGCTGTGGTGCTCGCTTCCATCGGCTTGCTCAATGGTGTTAACGCTGTGTGCTACCCCGGCTTCGAGCCGATGATGGCAGAAGGCGGTGCCAACGTGGTGGATGCGGGCGTGGTGGTCGACAACAATATCACCACCGCAGCCGGTCCGGGTTATGCCATCGACTTCGGCCTGTCGATTGTGGAACAGGCCTTCGGCGAAGCGGTGGCCGACAAGGTGGCCTCCGACATGCTGCTGAAATGAATCACCAGGTGAACGTGCGCACGCTCCGTGCCACACTTCCGATGGAGGAGTTCGCACGGTGCTTCCGCCTCGACATACCCGTGGAACAGCTCTGCGGCGTCTGCCCTAACTACGGACGCCGCTGGGCTTGCCCACCCCTCTCACCGGCCGACTGCATCACCCGGTACTCCACCATCGAGGTGTGGGTGGTGCAAATCACTCCTGTGCAACCCGACCTGCCACTATCGGAAGCGTACCCCATCATCGCCGCTCAACGTGCTGAGGTGGAGCCGCTGATGCTCGCTCGCGAGGCCGAATTGCATGGCCGCGCGGCGCTGTTCACCGGCCAATGTCCGCACTGTCCCAATCAGCAGTGCGCACGCATCGCAGGTGAGCCCTGCCGCCATCCCCAGCTGGTGCGACCATCGCTCGAGGCCCTCGGATTCAATCTCGGCGAAGTCACCCGACAGCTATTCGACATCGACATGCTCTGGGGACGTCACGGCCGCCTGCCGCAGTACCTCACCCTGGTCGGCGCAGTGTGCTATTAGTCGACAAATTGGCTAAAATGGCTCGAATGTTGGCCGTTTTGGCAGATTTTCTCATTTTCGAAGAAAAATCTGCACCAACGTGTGCATTAAATGCAATTTTTTCACTACATTTGCATTTAATTAGATAAGGAGGAATCAACATGAACACCGAGAATGTACTGATACGCTTCGATTGGGCAGCCAAACGCATCCTGCGGCAGAAGGCCAACTTCGGCGTGCTCGAAGGCTTGGTGACCGTGCTGTTAGGATTTCCAATCCACATCGTGGAAATCCTTGAAAGCGAAGGTAACCAAGAAGATGATAGTGACAAGTTCAACCGCGTTGACATCAAAGCAAAGACCGACAACGATGAAATCATAATCGTCGAGATTCAGATTTCACGCGAGGCCGCTTTCTTGCAACGCATCCTCTATGGTGTTTCTAAAGCCATCACCGAACACATATCGCTTGGTGATGACTACAGTAAAGTCAAGAAAATTTACTCAATCAGCATCCTGTACTTCGACTTAGGTAAAGGTGATGACTATGTGTATCATGGTCAGACATCGTTCAAAGGTTTACACACCAACGATGAACTGCAAATCACCGATCCGGAACGCAATGCGCTTGGTGTACGTCCTGCAAATGAGGTATTTCCAGAGTATTACCTCATTCGCGTCAACCAATTCAACCAACTCGCCACCACTCCTTTGGAAGAGTGGATTCAGTATCTCAAAAGCGGTGTAATCAAGGACAATTCCACCGCTCCGGGTCTCGCTCAAGCCAAGGAAACGCTTAAATACCTAAGCCTGTCGCCCAGTGAGCGGCGCGCATACGAGCGGCACATCGACAGCGTCAACTATGAGACCGACACTCTCAATACCGCCCGCAAGGAGGGTATTGCTGAAGGCCGCAAGGAAGGCATCGAGGAAGGCCGCAAGGAAGGTATTGAGGAAGGTCGCAAAGAAGGTATCGCTGAAGGCCGCAAGGAGGCTATACTTCAGGTGGCTAAGAATATGCTCCGGCAGGGCCTCGACATTAGCATTATTGCTGCCGCTACCGGCCTTCCGGAGGATGAAATCCGCAGTTTGTGAGTTTTTGTTGTCACTTTTTAAACCTCCGAAGCGTTTATATGTCAAATGTAGAAACTTAATACTTTAAAATATGAAAACTAACGCATTTCTCTCATCCCTGCTTATTGCAGCCGCTATAGTTGCTCCGGCCGCATCGGCCTCCTCTTGGGACGATGAGGACGACATCTATTATAACCCCTCGCAGCAGCGTGTGACGCAGTCTGCGCAGCCGTCGAACTATGTGCCCAACACCGTGGTCGACTATCCCGCTGCAACCACCTACGTGGCCACCGGCGGCGGTTTGCAGATGAGCGTGGACGAGTACAACCGTCGCGGACAGTTCCTCGTGCCCGACACCGTCATCGCTTCCGACTCCTCCGAGTTGGGCGGTGATTCATATCAGTACACTCGTCGCATCGAGCGCTTCTACAATTCCGACATCGTCAGCGGCTCGGGCAACCAAGCGCTGGTGGATTCGTACTACTCCACCGAGGCCAGCACGGGTGCCGACCAAATCAACGTGTACGTCATCAACGACTACCCCTCGTGGGGGTATTCGTGGGCGTATCCCTATAGCTACTATATGTGGACCAACCCCTATTACTATGGTTGGTCATACGCTTATCCCTACTACGGCTGGAGCTGGAGCTGGGGATTCTACGACCCGTATTACACTTGGTCGTGGGGCTGGTCGCCTTGCTATCCTTACTACCACCACTATCACCACTGGCACGACTGCTATCACTACGACCACCACTACGGTTACCATGGCGGTGGCGGTCACCATGGCAACGGTTACCGTCCCGGTCGCTCCGATGGCTCGCAGTTCTCGCACCGTCAAACCGGTAGCGGCAGTGGCAACATCACCCGTCCCGGCGCGTTCAGCGCAGGTGCTTCGGGCGTAAGCCGTCCCGGCAACATGGGCAGCGGTCGCGGTCGCGCATCTTCGTCCGCATCGTCGTCATCCTCCTCGTCGACCTCGCGTCCGAGCTACGGCACCTCCACCGGCAGCGGTTCCAACCGCGGCAGTAGCTCGTCGTCATCGGGTAGCGGCTACAACCGCGGTCGCAGCAACTCATCCTCCTCGAGCAGTTCGTCGCGTCCGAGCTACAATCAAGGCTCGCGTCAGTCGTCCGGCTCATCAGGCAGCTACAACAGTGGTCGCGGCCGCTCATCCTCAGGCGGCGGCAGCCACGGCGGTTCGCGCGGCGGCGGTGGCGGCGGTCGTGGCCGCAGATAATCCTAACCATATCTCGTAAACAATTAACACCCAACTATATATGAAAAAATCACTCTTCATGGCAGTCGCTTTGGCCATCCCCGCGCTCGCTTCCGCGCAGAGCGCTATGGATGCTTACGACTTCTCGCAAACCGACCTGCGCGGCACCGCCCGCTTCCTGTCGATGGGCGGCGCGTTCACCGCTTTAGGTGGCGACCTCAGCTGTCTGAACCAAAACCCTGCGGGCATCGGCCTGTATCGGCGCAGCGAAATCGGTGCTACCTTGGAAATCGCACCGGTCAGCGTCAAATCGCAATCACCGTCCAACTCCATCTCCAAGTCGAATACATACGCTTACTGCAACAACTTCGGCTACGTGGGCACCGTGCACCTCGACGGCGCTATGCCCACCTTCTCCTGGGGCGTGTC
>JBJEKG010000012.1:0-4949 GCA_051878535.1 Muribaculaceae bacterium | reverse complement strand
CGGTTCGTCGCGATTGAGCTGGCTAACTTATTATCCTATAGAGCGATGGCTCTCGCGGTTAACGGATAAGCTGATAACTATTACTCACGAGGATTATGAGTTGGCGTCGAAGAAGTTTCACTGCCAAGTGGTTCACACTCACGGCGTGGGAGTGGACGAAAGCCGCTACACAGCTGTGCCGGTGCAACTCAAGCAGGAGCTGCGACTGAAAATGGGCTACGACGCCCGCCAAAAGATAATCCTTTGCATCGGCGAATTGAATGCCAACAAGAGCCAATCGATGGCAATTCGGATGATGCGCCGAATCGTGGAGGCTTACCCTAACGCATTGCTCCTGCTCGCGGGTAATGGTCCGCTGCAAGCTCAACTTGATCAATTGATAGCGAGCGAAGGCTTATCGAACAATGTGCGAATGTTGGGCTACGTGACCAATCTGCAAGATTATCAGCACATTGTGGATGTGCAGGTGTGTTGCAGCAAGCGCGAGGGGCTGCCGCTTAATGTGGTGGAGTCGATGTTGAGCGGCAATCCGGTGGTGGCTACCGTCAACCGCGGCCACCGCGAATTGATTTCTGACGGCCAAACCGGATTCTTGGTGCCAATCGACGACTCTAACGCAATGGCTGACCGCGTGCTGAGTTTGCTCCGCGATAACGAGATGCGAAGCAAAATCGTGGCGCAAGCCTCAGCCTTCGCTGCCCAATACACCTTCACTAATGTGAAAAAAGAATTGCAATCAATCTATAATCTCAATTTATAAATGTCACTTCAGCAAATGCTCCTTGGGCGCGCGGATTTGCAGGATATGCTCTTCCGCCGCGGCTTCCTTCTCAGCAAGCAGTCGCTTGCGCAGAAGCTCAATGACTTCCCTTTCTATGGCAATTGGAGCTGCCGCAAAATAGGGGGGGGTAATTATCACGCATTAACTCACAATAAAACCGGCTTCGCCTCGGTGGAGGTCAATGGCACCACTTTCTTCATCTTCGGCCACTGCTACAACCCGTTCACTATGGAGTGGCGCGAGGAACAGCAATTGCAACGCATTGGCGAAAGCCTTGGCACAGCGGAGTTTTGGGAGCGCGTGTCGGAAATCACCGGCGTATTTGCCCTCGGTTGGGTTGAGGCAAACGGCGATGTGCACTTCGTAGCCGACCCATCGGGAATGCAATCGCTCTACTATGGCGTGGTCAACGGCAATCTGATGTTGACTTCGCACCCGCAAATCATCGGTGACCTTTACGACTTGAAGATGGACGACTTCGTCAAGGAGTTGGTGGCCTACCGTTGGTACAAGCGCGTAATGGGCTGCTACCTGCCGGCTGACTTGTCGCCGTTCAAAGAAGTGAAACGCGTGGTGCCGAACATCGAGTATACGTTCCACGCATCTACCAACACGGTCACTCACCGCCGCTTCTACCCCACCAAGGCGGTGGTGGAATGCCAATCGCCCGAAGACTATCAAAGCGTAATCGAGCAGTGTGGCAACATCCTTCACAACGGTTTCGAACTGCTGTTGAAAAAGTGGCAACATCCTGCAGTGTCGCTCACCGGCGGCATCGACAGCAATGGCACCTTTGCCGCAGCAAACGGCCACTACGATGAAATCGAAACGTTCAGTTATCTCTCCGCTTTCAAGGAGACAATCGACGTGGATGCCGCCAAGAAAATCGCTGCCGCGTTCAATGTGAAGCACACCGTGTTCAACATCCCTGAAACCACCGAAACCCTACCAGACTTCGACATCGTAAAAGCCATAATCGAGCATAACAACGGTTACGTGATTGCTCAACCCGACAACGAGCTGCGCAAGCGCGTGTTCCTCGAGCGGAATCTGCCTTACGATGTGGAAGTGAAATCGTGGGTGAACGAAACCGTGCGCGGCTATTGGTACAAGCATTATGGCCGCAAATCATTCCCAGTGCTTTCGGCCAAACTCTTCCGCAATCTCTACAAAATCTTCATCACCAACCGTTCGCTGGCTCACAAGGTGGACAAGGTGTTCGAACAATACATCACCGACTTTGAATACCGCGACATTCCCGCCGGCTATCTGCCGGCCGATATGCACTACAACGAAGTGACCTGGGGCAGCTGGGGCGGTATGAACATCAGCGAGATGAAGTTGTACAGCGACATCACCATCGTATACAACAATCGCCGCTACCTCGATTTGATGATGCGCGTACCATTGGAAAAACGGATCAACGACGAGTGCCACGTAGACATGAAACGCTACCTCAACCCCAAGCTCTGGGAGATGGGCATCCGTGTGGTGAATATGGCTGAAACGGCTTCACGCGCTCGCAAAGCCAACCTCATATTTACTCTCAACCAAATACTTCCTTAATTATGTACTTGAAAGTTAAACGCTTAGCCGACTTTTGCATCGCACTCGTTGCGCTGGCGGTGCTGCTTGTGCCGCTGCTGATTGTGGCCTTTTTGATTAAATTGGATAGCCGCGGTCCGGTCATTTTCAAACAAGAACGCTTGGGACGCCACGGCGTGCCGTTCAAAATTTGGAAATTTCGTTCGATGTGCGTGGGTGCGGAGCAGCAAGGCTCGGGCGTTTATTCTTTCAAGGGCGACAAGCGAATCACCCGTATCGGGCGATTCCTTCGCGCCACCAGCATCGACGAGTTGCCGCAGTTGGTCAACATTCTATGCGGCGACATGGCGCTGATTGGTCCGCGACCGGCACTGACATATCACCCGTGGCCGTTCGAGCAGTACACCGAGCACCAGCGCCACATGTTCGACGTGCTGCCGGGTGTGACCGGTTGGGCGCAGGTCAACGGTCGCAAGGAAGTGCCTTGGCCGGAACGTATCGAGCTGAATGTGTGGTACGCTCAGCACGTGTCGTTCGCCTTGGATTGCAAGATTTTCTTCATGACCATTTTCAAAGTGGCCACCAATGCCAATAACGAAAACGTAGCTAAAACCGGCAAGTAGTATGCTTAAGTTAATGTATATCACCAATAAGCCGTGGGTGGCTCGCATCGCCGAAGATGCCGGCGTCGACTGGATTTTCGTCGATATGGAATTTATCGGCAAAGACGCTCGTCAAGCGGGCTTGGACACGGTGAAGAATCACCACACCATTGAGGATGTGGCACGAATTCGCTCAGCGGTCAGCAAGGCAAAAGTATTGGTACGCGTCAACCCGATTCACCCGGAGTTGCCCGACTATATGTCGTCGGAAACGGAGATTGACCTCGCTATTGAGGCAGGTGCCGACATCATGATGTTGCCATTTTTCAAAACAGTGGCCGAGGTGCGGCAATTCATTTCAATAGTGAATGGCCGAGTTAAAACATGCCTATTGGTTGAAACGCCCGAGGCTGCCCTCTTGCTTGATGAAATCTTAGCAGTTGAAGGTATCGATATGATACACATAGGGTTGAACGACCTCCACTTGGCCCTGGGCATGAAGTTTATGTTTGAACTGTTGGCGGATGGCACAGTGGAACGCTTGGCGGCCAAAATCAAGGCCAAAGGCTTGCCGTTCGGCTTCGGTGGCATCGCCACCCTCGACGGCGGCGCCATGCCCGGCTCGATGGTGCTCAAAGAGCACTACCGTTTGGGCAGTTCAATGGTGATTGTCAGCCGCAGTTTCTGCAATACCGACAAAGTTACCGACCCTGACCAAGTGCGCGAAATTTTCACCAAAGGCATCGCCGACATCCGCCGCTTGGAGGCGGAGGCGCAGGCCGTGGCAACTTACTTCTCTGATAATCAACGTGCTGTAAAAGGCAGCGTGGAATCTATCATCCAATCGAAATGAATCTGCTACTGACAGGGTGCTTCAACTACACCGACAGCCAGCTGTCGCAGTTGGCCGGCTTGGGCTTCACCATCCACTTTATGCAACAGGAAAGTGGACCGCTGCCGCTTCCTGCTTCCGAAGTGGATGCCACAGTGTGCAATGGGCTTTTCCTCCACCACTCAATCGACGAGTTCAGCCGTCTGAAACTCATCCAGCTCACCAGCGCAGGGTTGGACCGCGTACCCCTCGACAGCATCCGCCGCCGAGGAATCATCCTGCACAACGCTCGCGGGGTGTACAGCGCCCCGATGGCCGAGTGGGCTGTGTTCCGCATCTTGGAACACTACAAACACGCCGACGAGTTCAGACAGAATCAGCTTGGGAGGCAGTGGACGAAAATTCGCGCCATCCGCGAATTAACCGATGCCAAGGTGGCAATCGTCGGCGCCGGTAATGTCGGCACCGAGGTGGCCAAACGATTGGAGCCGTTCGGCTGCGAAATTGCGGGCTACGACATCCACACCAATCCACAACCTCACTTTGCCGAGATGCGTCTTATCGAGAGCTTGGCCTACACTGTTGACAAGTTCGACATCATCATCCTCACCGCGCCGCTCACACCACAAACCGAAGGCCTCATCAGTAGCGACATCCTCAGCCAACTGCGCCAAAATGCGATGCTTGTCAACATCGCCCGTGGCGGCTTGGTCGATGAACAAGCCCTCATCGCAGCCCTTCGCAACCGTCCCGACCTCTTTGCCGCCCTCGACGTCTTCGCCACCGAACCCCTACCCGCCTCCTCGCCCCTGTGGCAACTCCCCAACGTGGCCATCTCCCCCCACAACTCCTTCGTAGGCCACGCCAACTCCCTCCGAATGTTTGAAGTAATACTAACAAACCTCTCCGCATTAATATCAAAGTAATTTATTAGGGTTATTGGTGTTCGGAAATCCTCTGTGTTGTTCTTACATATAAAGCTGCAATATTGGTGTCTTTTTAGCGTTTTTTGGGGGGAAATGTTAAATTTTGGGCGGTGGATGCGGTTTTTTGTGTGAAAATTTTGTGGATTCAGTTATTGTATGTAAATTTGTGCAAATTGAAACAAATTTTTTTATTCCTCGCAGTTTAAAATATGAATTTTCGCAAGTATTTTTTGGCGCTGATATTGGCAATGGTGGCTGGTTGC
>JBJEKG010000011.1:0-4955 GCA_051878535.1 Muribaculaceae bacterium | reverse complement strand
TCGCTCAGTTCGCTGATGCTCTGCTCGACTATAGCCTTTAATTTGTCGTTGTTGGCGGAAATGTCGAAAGATAGGCCGCCGCTTGTTACATTCATAGTTTAGCGAGTTAATAAATTAAATACTTCGTCAGCGTTTTTGTCGGTCAGTTCGATTGTGGTGCTCTTGCTGTCGTTGTCCTCAATGCCGGGGGCGTCTGCTAACATTTTTTGCACCGTCGGCCATGGGATGCCGTGGAGAAGGTAGTCTAACGGCCAGCCGAAGTGCGCACACACCGAGCCGCGGCGGCCGTGGGGGCTTTTTAGCCCTGTGGTTCTATACGAGTTGTCATCGGTTCGCTGGTGCGTGTTGCGCTCATCAATCGCATAGAGGCTATAAAATCCGCTAAATTGCAGGCGTTGGTGATAAGTATGGCTAATTTGAAGAGGTCGGACGGCTTGACGCTGTGGAAAAAGGTAGTGGATAATTCTGCGAGCTTGCGGTTGTTGGGTTTGTATGCGAATACGCCGCGGCGGTCAGTGATGTCGTAGAGGTCTTCCCCGAGCACTGCGGTCGCCACAATTTCGGCTAAGGTTTGGGAATGTTGCGCGGCGAGGCGTCGAGCATCGGCCAAATAGTTGTCATTTGTGAGTTGGCTGTCGTTGATGTCGATGCTAAGCCACAGGGCGCTGAGGCGGTCGAGGGTGGCGAGCGTCGGCTCGCTTACCTTGAACACCCGCTTCTGAATGATGATTTGCTTTCTCTTGAATCGGCCGAAAAAACCGGAATGGCGGCGAGCGGTTCGTACCCCAACTTCAAAAGAAATTCCGTCGTTAATGATGCGGCGAAGTTCGGAGCGCTCTTGTTCTGCCTTTGCTTTTGCTTGCTTGTCCATGTGTTACGAATTAAAGTAAAGCCCCGGCGGTGGGGCTCAGGGCTTTACTTGGTTGGTATGGTCGCCCCGCTGTTACGCGAGTTTCTTGATGTACATTTTGGCCACGCCGGCGGTGGTGGGTTTGAGCGCGGTGACTTTGACTTCGATAAGCACGATTTCCTTCTTGCTGAAGGCGGCGTTGAATTTGGCCTTGATACGGCCGCGGGCGATGTGGAAGGATAGGCCTTTGCGGGGCTTAACGATGATGGATTCTTCCTTGTCGGCTACGGCGTCGGGGTAAGCCCACACGTCGGTGGCCACTTCGCTGCCGAAAAGGCGGGCGATAACTTCGAGGCTTGGGTCCATAATCGAGAACTCGAGGGTGGTCTTGCCTTCCTTGGTGATGACTTCTTCGGGGTCGTCGTTTTCTTCGCTGTAAAATTCGGTCTCTTCGCCGTCTTCTTGTGTGAGCTTGGCGGTGCCTTCGTAGGTTTTGCCGAAGTTGGTGTAGCCGTCTTCAACGAATGCACCTTCCGCGCTGGCGAGCTCGGTGGAAGAGCCCAAAATGGCCGAGAGGCCTAAGGTAATAATATTTTTGCTCATGGTTGAATGAATTTTAATGAATGCTCCATCTAATGCGAATGTTGCGATAGTGCTGGCCGGCTGACGGCTCGTTAATGATTGTGTCGCTTTCCGGCCAAATTTCTAATTCCGGAATGTTGGCTTGGTCGAGGTATTGCAGAATGTCGTCGCCGATTTGTTTGAGCCGAGCGCGGTTGGCCGAGCTTTGCTCTTTGCCCCGTACCACTGCCCGCTTGTCCGGCACGTAAATGTTGATGTTCGAGGTGCCGTCTTGGGGCTTCTCTGCTGTCAGCGCGATGGTATTGATTACGATGTCTTCGGTGGTGCTGGTGTCCGGTCGGTCGTCTTGCGGGCACACGATGCCGTTGATTGTAACCGATCCCTCTCTGATGGCGGAAGTGATAAGGCTGAAGAGGATGTCGTCGGTGTCGATGCTGCTGTAATGTATCATAACTTTTGCCAATATTCTAAAATAGCTTTGCGGATGTCTGCCATTTCGTCTTTGACCCATTGAGCCGCCTTCTGTTCTGCCGAGGTTAGTACGTCTCGGCCTTTGCTTTCGACGTACACCGCATAATACATGCCGGCGGTTACAATTAGGGCGAAGCCTTTTTTGCCTTTGGCGGCGCTGTCGGCTAATGCCCGACCTTGCGCTTTGCCTTCCGGGGCTTTGCCCGGCCACTGCCCCACTATCATTTGGCCGTTGTAATAAACGCCGTAGCCGATAGAGGAGCGGAGGTTGGCGGTGCGGTCTTTGAAGCCGCGGCCGCCTTGGTCGGGAGGCGGGATGGTTCTCGCATGGGTCACGGCCTGTTCCCCCGCTCGCTGAAGCACTTTTACGGTTTCGTCGTTGATGAAGTCGAGAAGTGCATCAAACTTGGCCGAGATGTCGGCGATGTTGAACTTGGGAGTTATAGCCATAATCGCGAATGGAGCCTTCCGGGGTCAAACTTTTGGCAGATGCCGGAGATACGTATAACGCCCGACCTTGTTAATGCCTGCCGTGCCTCTGCTGTGGCGATGCCGGCGGTGTCGACCGCTTCATTTGCCACTACCACCAGCGCGCCCTCGGGGATGCGTGGAAAGCCCTGCGGCAGGTAGATGGTAGCGGCGAATGTGGTAATGGTGCCGCCGGCTGCCGGGGTGTTGTTGCCCTTGCCGGCTGTTTCCTCTCGGCCTTTGCCGGCTAATTGCCAGCGCGTTTCGCTTTCGCTCCAGCCTCCGTGTTGGTCTTGCTCCGATTCGGACGTGGCGCAAAAGTAAATGAAGTGCGGGTATCTGTCGGTGATGACTGTGGAGATGTTCACCATAAGTTTGAGCGGTTTTTAACCGTTGGCTTGCCCTGCGGGGTGATGCCGAGCTCGCTGCAGGTTTGGTTATACCAGAATTTAATGGCCTCGAAGTTCCAGCTAACGCTGTAGCCTCCTTCGCTGACGTTTGCTAACGGGATAAGCGTGGCGAACTCGGCGCAAAGGGCGCGTTTTGCCGTGGTGGTGTCAACTTCCGCTAACGGGTCGGGGATTGCTCCGGCTTGGTTAACGAGAATCAGCTCCACTTCGGCGGCATTAAGCCCGAAGCGTGCGGCGGTGGCGGTCATCCATTCTTTGTATGTCATAACTTGGTCGGTTAATGCCGCGGGCGGTGGTTGGCCGTCCGCGGCTCGTTATTAGTGGCTCCAGTCGGTGTGGGCGGTGTCGAGGAGCCAGCTGCGTTGGCTGGTCACCCATGCCGGGAACGCGTTGGCGATGCCCATGGTGACTTCCTGCAGCGGTTCTTCAACTGCAAACTTTTTAATTAGGGTGTGGCCGTTCTGCGCCTTGATGGATACGGAACCGGTGACGTTGGCGTCGGCCGGCTTCTTCCAGAAGGTGGTGCCGAGGACTTTCGATTCGCTGAACATAACGACATCGTCGACAAAGGGGTTGCCGGTTTTGCGGGTGCCGTCGGCGAGTTCGAGGGTGATGTCTTGGTCGATAACCACAATTTGCAAGCCTTTGAGGTAGGGAAGGCGAGCCAGTGCGGTGTTTACCTGTTCCACGCTCGGTGTCTGCTGGATGTTTAGGGCGTTCTGGGCGAAGCTGGCGGCGATGCGCTGCACTTCGGCGCACTCGGCAAAGTTGGCGAATGTGTCGGAGTTCATGAAGGCGAATTTGAGGCTCACACCGTCCTTCTTGGCTTTTTTCAAAATAGTTTTGAAGTCGGTAGAGATGGGTTTGGCGGTCTGCGGGTTGCTCCATGCTAAGGCGGTGCCGAGTTTGCGCTCTGCGGGGATCTGATAGTCGACTTCATACTCGGTGATGACGCTGACGTTGTTGTCGGCGGTTACGGGGATTTTGCCGAGGGAGATTTGGGTGAGGGCGAGCCACTCGATACGTGCGGCCACGGCGTTCCAGCAGAAGTTGGTGTCTTCAGCCCAAAATTCTACAATAGCGCGGAGGTCGGGGTTCTGCGAAGTCATGGCGAGCATGATGTCGTACTCGTTGAGTGCTTCATCGTCTTTAACTCGCTTGACGGAGATTTTGGGGATGTCGCCTTGAAGGCGTGCGATGGCTTCGCGGGTCTTTTTGTCGACGGAAGCGCCGCGGGCTACTAAGTCGGCGGCGATGCGCAGGCCGGCTTGGGCTTCGAGGGTCTTCCATGTGAGGGTGTAGTTCTCGCGGAGCGGGAATAGCGTGGGATAGTAAAATTCTTTCAATTCGTAGGAATTGACCACGGCGTTCATGTCGCGCTCGTTGAGGCCTCTCATTAAGGTTGGAATCATAATGCGGTCGATTTAGCGGTGATTAAATGAAGTTAACGGTGGGGAGGGCGGCGCGCAGCGCGGCGGTGCTGACGGGCGCGAGGGCGGCCTTGAATTGGCCGATGGTTACGGCCACGGCGGTGTGGTTGCCGAGGGCTTCCACGGGATAGGAATCGCCGAGCACTGCCTTGGGGGCGTACTGGAATACGGCCTTGGAGGCGGCGGCTGCCACTTGCACTAATGCGTCGCCTTCGTTGAGTGCTTTGCCGAGGGTGGTGGCTACGGTGATAACGTCGTAGGCGGCGGAGGTGGTGTTGTCGATGGCAGTGATGGCGTAGGATTGAGCGCCGGCATCCGGTGCTACGAAGTCGCCCACTTTGAAGTGATGGCCTTTGGCCACTTTGTAGGCGGTGGCGCTGGAGCCTGCGGCTTCGATGATTTTGGCGGTCTTGATAAGGTGATAGAGGCCGGCCGAGTCGGCGCCGATAAATGCGCCCTCGGGGATAACGCCGCCGGCGATGAGGTCGGCCACGCTTACGGTTACGCCATTGGGAATGTCGGCCAAATTATGGGTACAGGCTCGCACGGTGCGATTGTCCTGCTTGCGGGTAATTTGTAACATTGGCTAAATTGTTAAGTTATTAGATTTCTTTGCCGCCGAGTTTGTCGGTGGCTTGCTGTGCGGCGATGAAGTCGGCCACGCCTTTGCTCACTCCATCTGCGTTCACGGCTCCGTAGATGGGTTTGCCTTGGCCTGCGAGGGAGGTGTCGGCCAATTCTTGG
>JBJEKG010000010.1:0-5016 GCA_051878535.1 Muribaculaceae bacterium | reverse complement strand
TTCCAAAACTGGGCACAATACCGCCTTGTAATGAAATACCTCAGCGAGATGACCGACGAGCAGACGTTGGTAATGTACTCCGGTCACCCGCTCGGCTTGTTCCCCTCGCACCGCGACGCACCGCGCGTGGTGGTGACCAACGGCATGGTCATTCCTAACTACTCCAAGCCCGACGACTGGGAACGCTTCAACGCTTTGGGCGTGTCGCAATACGGCCAAATGACCGCCGGCTCGTACATGTACATCGGTCCGCAAGGCATCGTGCACGGCACCACCATCACCGTGCTCAACGCTGCCCGCGCCATCCGCCCCGATGGCGACGTGAGCGGACTGCTCTTCGTGTCGGCCGGTCTCGGCGGCATGTCGGGCGCTCAACCCAAAGCCGCCAAAATCTCCGGCGTGGTGAGCATCGTGGCCGAAATCAACCCTGCCGCCGTGCAAAAGCGCCACGCGCAAGGTTGGGTGGACGAAGTGCACACCGATGTGGACGAAGTCATCGACCGCGCCATCGCCGCGCAGCAAGCTCGCGAGGCCGTGTCGCTCGCTTTCCAAGGCAACATCGTGGACCTGTGGGAACGCCTCGCCGCTCGTGGCGTGCACGTCGACCTCGGTTCCGACCAAACATCGCTCCACAACCCCTGGGCCGGCGGCTACTATCCCGTGGGATATTCCTACGAGGAGTCGCTCAAGATGATGGCCGACCAACCCGAAGCGTTCCGCGCCGCCGTGCAGGAATCGCTCCGCCGCCAAGTGGCCGCTATCAACACCCTGGCCGCCGACGGCATGGTGTTCTTCGACTACGGCAACGCCTTCCTGTTGGAATCCTCACGCGCCGGTGCCGACATCCTCAACCCCGACGGCTCGTTCCGCTATCCCTCTTACGTTCAGTCGATTATGGGTCCGAAGTTCTTCGATTACGGCTTCGGCCCATTCCGCTGGGTGTGCACCTCGGGCAAGCCCGAAGACCTCGCACTCACCGACCAACTCGCCGCCGAAGTGCTCGAGCAAATGTTGGCCGAAGCGCCCGATGACATCAAGGGCCAACTCGCCGACAACCTCCACTGGATTCGCCAAGCCGGTCCGAATCACCTCGTAGTAGGTTCGCAAGCGCGTATCCTTTACGCCGATAGCGAAGGCCGCACCCGCATCGCCCTCGCCTTCAACCAAGCCATCCGCGACGGCCGTCTGTCCGCTCCGGTAGTGCTCGGTCGCGACCACCACGACGTCTCCGGCACCGATTCGCCCTACCGCGAAACCTCCAACATCACCGACGGCTCACAGTTCTGCGCCGACATGGCCGTGCACAACGTCATCGGCGACTCCTTCCGCGGCGCCACCTGGGTATCCATCCACAACGGCGGCGGCGTGGGCTGGGGCGAAGTAATCAACGGCGGCTTCGGCATGGTAATCGACGGTTCGGCTGATTGCGACCGTCGCATCAGCCAAATGCTGCTGTGGGACGTCAACAACGGCATCGCTCGCCGCTCGTGGGCACGCAACCGCGGCGCCATCGACGCCATCACTCGCCAAATGCAACGCACACCCGGTTTGGTGGTGACCATGCCCAACTTCGCCGACGACTACCTCATCGCCTCAACTATCAATAACGTATTCTAAATCAGCACGATATAATGACACACCATATTTCTTCGCAGTGGCTCACCATCGACCGTGTGAACCAAATCCTCACCGAAGGTATCAAGCTCGACCTCAGCGATGATGCCGTGGAACGCATCACCCGTTGCCGCCAATACCTCGACCAAAAGATGGAAACGGCCACCGAGCCCATCTACGGCATCACCACCGGCTTCGGCTCGCTGTGCAACATCTCCATCGACCGCGACCAGCTCGCCACGCTCCAGCGCAACCTCGTCATGTCGCACGCTTGCAGCATCGGCGAACGCGTGCCCGCCGACATCGTCCGCCTGATGTTGCTGCTCAAAATCCAGTCGCTCAGCTACGGCAATTCGGGCGTGCAACTCGTTACCGTTCAGCGTCTTATCGACTTCTTCAACCACGACATCCTGCCCAAAGTGTGCCAGCAAGGCTCCCTCGGCGCTTCCGGCGACCTCGCCCCCTTGGCCAACCTGTCGCTGCCCCTGCTCGGTCTCGGCGAAGTGGAATACAAAGGCCAACTGCGCCCCTCGGCCGAAGTCCTCGCCGAAATGGGTTGGGAGCCAATCTCGCTCCAATCCAAGGAAGGCCTCGCGCTGCTCAACGGCACCCAATTTATGAGCGCTTACGGCGTGTGGAGCATCATCAAAGCACGCCGCCTCAGCCACTTGGCCGACCTCATCGGCGCCCTCTCGCTCGATGCCTTCGACGGTCGCATCGAGCCGTTCTGCGACCCCGTCAACACTGTGCGCAACCACACCGGACAGGTTGCAACCGCCCGCGCCGTCCGCGGCCATCTCGCAGGTAGTCAGATTGTTGCGCAACCCAAGCAACACGTCCAAGACCCCTACTCTTTCCGCTGCATGCCCCAAGTGCACGGTGCCGCCAAGGACACGCTCTCATACGTCACCCGCATCCTCGAAGAGGAAATCAACGCACCCACTGACAATCCCACCGTGTTCCCCGAACTCGACATGGTGGTGTCGGCCGGCAACTTCCACGGCGAACCCATCGCCCTGCCCATGGACTTCCTCGCCGTGGCCCTGGCCGAACTCGGCAACATCTCCGAGCGCCGCGTTTACTGCCTAATCAGCGGCAAACGCAACCTGCCGTCGTCCCTGGTGGCCAAGCCCGGCCTCAACAGCGGTTTCATGATTCCGCAATACGCCGCCGCATCAATCGTCAGCCAGTCGAAAGGCCTCTGCTGGCCCGCCAGCTGCGACTCCATCCCCTCGTCGCAAGGCCAGGAAGACCACGTGTCGATGGGCTCAAACGCTGCCACAAAGCTCTATCGAGTTGCGCTTAACACAGAACGCGTACTCGCCATCGAGCTGTTCAACGCCGCCCAAGCGCTCGAATTCCGCCGCCCGTTGCGTTCGTCACAGGAAATCGAAGACCTTGTGGGCCGCTACCGCCGCGTGGTGCCTTTCATCGACAACGACACCGTGATGTATCCCCTCATCGAAAAATCCATCGAATTCATCCGCAATGAAAAAATTGCTGATTAAAAACATCGGACTGCTGCAAGGTTGCTCCCTGCACGGCGACAAACCGTTGCGCGGAGCCGCCCTCGCCACCGTGGAATCCATCGCCAACGCCTACCTCGCCACCGACGGCGAGCGCATCGCCTCGTTCGGCGAAATGGCCGCCTGCCCGGCCGAGTGCGACTTCCACCAAGTGATTGATGCACAGGGCGGTATCGTCCATCCCGCATTCTGCGACTCCCACACCCACATCGTCTACGCCGGTTCGCGCGAAGGCGAGTTCCTCGACAAAATCAACGGCCTCTCCTACGAAGAAATCGCTCGCCGCGGCGGCGGCATCCTCAACTCCGCCGACCGCCTCCACGACACCTCGGAAGACGAACTCACCGCCGCAGCCCTGCGCCGCCTGCAAATCGCCGCCTCACTCGGCACCGGCGCCATCGAAATCAAGTCGGGCTACGGTCTCACCCTCGACGACGAACTCAAAATGCTCCGCGTCATCGCCCGTCTGCGCCAAGCCATGCCTCAAATGGAAATCCGCGCCACATTCTTAGGTGCACACGCCGTGGGCCGCGCATTCACCGGTCGCCAAAGCGAATACGTCGACCATATCATCAACGATATGCTCCCAGCCGTGGCCGCCCAAGGCATCGCACAGTTCGTCGACGTATTCTGCGACAAAGGCTTCTTCACCGTCGACGAAACCGACCGCATCCTCCGCGCCGCAGCGCCCCTTGGTCTGCTGCCCAAAATCCACGCCAACGAGCTCGACTGCTCCGGCGGCGTGCAAGTGGGCATCAAGCACGGTGCACTCTCCGTCGACCACCTCGAACGCATCGGACAAGCCGAAATCGATGCCCTCGCCGCTTCCGACACCGTAGCCACCATGCTTCCCGGTGCATCATTCTTCCTCGGCATGCCCTACGCTCCCGCACGCGCCGCCGCTGCCGGCGGTTGCATCGTGGCCCTCGCCTCCGACTGGAACCCCGGCTCATCGCCCTCCGGCTCCATGCCCATGGTGCGCGCACTCGGCTCAATCAAGATGAAGCTCACCCCCGACCAAACCCTCAACGCCACCACCATCAACGGCGCCGCCGCCATGGGTCTGACCTCCTCCATGGGCACCATCACCATGGGCAAATTCGCCTCCGTAATCATCTACCGCCCCGAAGTCACCAACCCGGCCTACATCCCCTACGCCTACACCGAGCCCCTCATCCGCCAAGTCCTCCTCAAAGCCCAACCCCAGCTCTAACCCAACCGCAACATACCACAAAAAAAGCAGGCCCCGCCTGCTTTTTTATTTCAGGCCGGCGGAGCGGAGCCTTTTTGAATCAGCTCCGAGATCCTGCTCGGCCGGTTAGCTGTACTACCGGCACTAAATAGTGCTTCATTAATATTTATTAACCTGCCAGTGAACGATTTTTACCCATCTACGCACTACCTTTGCAAAAAATTCGCCAAAATGACACAACTCCGAGCCATAATGGCTCATTTGCTTGCGTTTTTTTACCAAAAACTTGCTCCAATACGTTTTTATTTGTAACTTTGCATCATGGACACCGAAATAATTGACATACGCGAGGATGATATTCGCCAACGCTCGCCGGAATTGCTTGCCACGTTGCTCAAGGACCACACGATGAGCCGCGTGAAGGGTCGTGACCGGAACATTTTCTGGGCCACCTCCGACTATGAGCACCTTGGCGAGGGCTTCCGTTATGGCGACCAAATCCTGCCGGAAAATATCACCGGCGAGTACGGCAAAGTGGTGCAGCCGCGGGTGTGCAAGAGCCGCGAGGCGCAGCAGCTGCGCGTGCGCGACAAGGCCGAAGTGTTCACCCCCTCGTGGATATGCAATGCGCAGAACAACCTCATCGACGAGGCTTGGTTTGGGCGCAACGACGTTTTCAACCAC
>JBJEKG010000009.1:0-5032 GCA_051878535.1 Muribaculaceae bacterium | reverse complement strand
GTCTCCTACGTCTACGAAAATCTGAAGGGCGAATAACCGTCGAATGTGAAAATCCGGTTGTAAATTGGTTCCTGTCGCCCACGCCTGCGCCCCTCCACATGTAGAGACGAGGCTTGCCTCGGCATACAGGACCGGCAATCAAGAATGCGGCCAAGAATGCCGCAACCGGTGGGTATTTGACAAGGGCAGCCGCTACCTCGAAAGGTAGCGGCTGCGCTGTGTATGACTCGAAGGGAATTAGATGCCGAGTTTGGCCTTTACCAAGGGGGTAACGTCCACTACGTCGGTGCCCTGGTAGAGGATGAGCGACGGTTCCAAGGGGAAGATGAAGGTGAAGCCGCCTTCTTGGCCCACGGCTTTCACTGCGTCGTTGATGCGCTGCTGGATGGGTGCGAGCAATTGTTCTTGCAAGCGTTGGAGGTCTTGAGTGGCGGTTTGGCGGAATTGTTCTACCTTCTGCGCGCGGTCTTGGATTTCTTGCAGACGGCGTTCTTTGATGGTTTCAGGAGTGGTGGGGTCGTTTTGGATAGCCTGATAGTCGGTGTAGAGCTTGTTGAGTTCGTCTTGGAGCTTTTGGAATTCGGCTTCGTACTTTTGCGAAGCGTCGGTGAGTTGCTGTTGCATCTCGGTGATTTCGGGCATAGCTGTGATGACTTCGTCAACGTTGAAGGTGCCGAACTTTTGAGCGGCAGCGGAGATGGGGAGCGCTACCAACAGGGCTAAGAGAAGTTTTTTGATCATGATTGAATGATTAGTTGTTATTTTTATTTTGTTTATTTTCAATTAGTTGGCGGTGGAGTATCCGAGGCGCTGGAGCACTTCGTTGCTGATGTCGATGGTGGGCGAGGCGAAGATGATGTTGGACGACGATGCGCGGTCGAACACGCATTGGTAGCCGCGCTGGGTGGCCACTTGCTTGATGGCCTCGTACACTTCATCCTGGATAGGTTTGAGCAGCGCTACACGCTTTTGGTAGAGTTCGCCTTCCGGACCGAAGTACTTATAACGCAGGTCGGTGGCTTCCTTCTCCTTGTCCACGATTTCCTGCTCGCGTTGTTTGATTTGGTCGTCGGTGAGGAACACCTTGTCGGCCAAGAAGTTCTGATACATGGTTTGAGCTTCTTGAGCCACAGCCTCGACCTCGCGCTGCCAACGTTGCGACAGTTGGTTGAGCTGTTCGTTAGCCATCTCGTAAGCGGGGACGTTCGACAGGATGTACTCCATGTCGACCAGTGCGAATTTTTGTGCTGAGGCGGAAGCGATTCCGGCGATAAGCATCAGCAATGCTATTGTGAACTTTTTCATGATTAAGCGTATTGAAGTGGTGATTTGCTGAAAATATAGACTGCGCAGGGGTGAAATGGTTTAAAACTCTTGGCCGAGGACGAAGTGGAAGTGGCTGCCGCCCTTGTAGCCTTGCACGCGGTCGAAGCCGTAAGCCCAGTCGATACCCATCATGCCCACCATAGGCAGGTAGATGCGCACACCGAGGCCGGCGCTGCGTTTGAGGGTGAAGGGGTTGAACTGGCTGACGGATGTCCACGCGTTGCCGCCTTCGATGAAGGAGATGGCGTAGATGGTGGTGGTAGGCTGGAGCATCAGCGGGAAGTGGAGCTCCATGCCTAAGCGGGTGTAGGCGTAGCCTTCCGAGCCCCAGGGGGTGAATGCGCCGTTGTCGTAGCCGCGCAGGGCGATGGTTTCGGTAGCGTAGGTGTATGAGCCCGACATGCCGTCGCCGCCCACGTAGAAGGTTTCGAACGGTGAACGCAGGTAGCGGTTGTACGAGCCGAGCAAACCGAAGTCGGCGCGGGTCATCAGCACCGGAGTGTAGGTGCCGTCGGCGTTGCACAGCGGGGTGTAAGTGCGCGAACGGAAACGCAGCTTCCAGTACTCAATCCAGCGATACAGCTCCTTCTTGCTCTCCTCGGTGTTAGCTTCGGAAAGGGTTTTCCAGTCCTTCTTTCCGAAGAGCGAAGCCGGGGGAGTGAAGTTGAGGGTGAGCGAGAATTGCGAGCCGCTGCGGGTGTACAGCGGGTTGTCGATGGAGTTGCGAGCGAGGGTGAGGCCGAACACCAGCGCGTTCGAGGTGCCGTTGTTCATATAATAAAGGTACTCCCAGTTCTTGAGGTAGTAGAAGTTGTAGGCCAGCTCTGCGGTGAAGGTGAAGTAGTCGTCGGGCCATTTCAGACGCTTACCGAAGCCCACGCTCACACCCACCATCTGCAGCACCTTGTTGGGGTCGTAGGACGCTTGGTAGGAGTTCTGATAGTAGTCGTTGCCATAACCGTAGCCATAGCCGTAGCCGTAACCGTAACCGTAGTAATTGTAGGAGTTGGCCCAGCGCTGGTTGTAGAACGATGAGTTCACACCGGTTTGGCGGCTGTAGTAGGCCGACACCGACAGCGAGTTAGGACGCTTGCCGCCGAACCACGGGTCGAGGAACGACACGGAGTAAGCCTGATAGTAGCGAGCGTTGGTCTGCGCCGAGATGGTGAAGGTTTGACCCTCGCCCTGCGGGATGATGCCCTTGTAGGTGGAGGGGTAGAATAGGTTCTTGATGGAGAAGTTGGTGAACTTCAGCGACAGCTTGCCGATTACACCGGTTTGACCCCAGCCCATGGAGAACTCGATTTGGTCGTTGGCCTTGGATTCGAGGTTGAAGATGATGTCCACAGTGCCGTTTTCCTCGTTCGGTTCGGGTCGGATGTCCATGTTCTCCGGGTCGAAGTGGCCGGTCTGCGCGATTTCACGAGCCGAACGCATCAAATCGCTCTTGGAGAAGAGGTCGCCGGGGCGCACGCGCAGTTCACGACGGATAACGCGTTCGTACAGCCGGTCGTTGCCGTTGATTACCACATTGTTGATGCGAGCTTGCGGACCTTCCACGATGCGCATTTCCAGCGAGATGCTGTCGCCTTCCACGTCGCGCTCGATGGGCACGAGGTTATAGAACAGGTAGCCGCGGTCCATGTAGATGTTTGCCACAGCGTCATCGTCCTCGCTCAGACGCTTGTTCATGAGCGTCTGGTTGTAGACCTCGCCGGGTTGCATGCCCAGAATCTGGCTGAGCACCTCGGTGGGGTAGACGGTGTTGCCCACCCAGGTGATGTCGCGGATGTAGTAGCGCTGACCCTCGTCGATGGTGATATATACATCGACGCGGTTGTCGGAGTATTGCACCACGCTGTCGGCCACAATGCGAGCGTCGCGGTAACCCAACTCGTTGTATTTCTCCAAGATACGGTTGAGGTCATCGCGATAGTCGGAGTATACAAACTTCTTCTGGCGGAAGAGGTTGCGGATGTCGCCGTTCTCGTTGGTCTTCTTGATTACGCGCTTGATTTTGCCGTCGGAGAGCACATGGTTGCCGGTGATGTAGATATGGTGCACGCGCATGCGGTCGCGCTTGTTGACGTTGATGTCCACAATCATGTCGCCCGGCGAGGACAGGTCCTCGTGGAGCACGATGTCCACGTCGACGTTGTTGAAGCCCTTGTCCTTGAAGTATTTTTCGACGATGAGCTTTGCGCGGTTCACGATATTCTGCGTGATTTGGTTGCCTTTCATCAGGTTGAGCCGCTCCTGCAGGTCCTGCCGCTCGCCTTTCTTCACGCCGTTATAGTTCACCTGCGAAATTCGCGGCTGGGTGCGCACAGTCAGCAGCAGCCAAGCGCGGTCGCCCACGGTTTTCACCAGCGAGAAGCGCGCTTGCTGGAACAGGCCTTGACGCATGAGCCGTTTGGCGGCGTTGGTGATGTCGTCGCCGGGAATGGCCACGCGTTCGCCCACCTTCAAACCGGTGTAACCGATTACGATGTCAACATCATAGTTGCCGTTGCCTTCCACGGCTATGTCGGCGATTTCGTAGACTTTGGGCATGGCGGTGTAAATCACCGGCGGATTGTAGATAGTGTCGGTTACAGCCTGAGCGAAGGCGGTGGAGGCCATCGACAGGCACAGAATCGACATCAACAGTTTGAGCAATTTATTATGCATAGTGACGGGGATCATTGGCAGGTTGAGACTTGTTCGCCGGTAAGGCCGAATCGGCGTTGACGATGCTGATATTCGGCGATGGCCCGGGCGAACTCGTCGTTGGAGTAATCGGGCCAATATGTGGGTGAGATAATGATTTCAGAGTAAGCGATTTCCCACAGAAGGAAGTTGGAAATGCGCTTGTCGCCGCCGGTGCGTATCAGCAAATCGGGGTCGGGCATGAACGCGGTGGACAGGTGCGACTTGATGGTGTTGGAATCCACCTCCTCGGCTACGAGCTGACCGCGCACGGCCTCGTCGGCGATTTGCCGGGCCGCGTTGGTGATGTCCCAGCGAGCGGAGTAGCTCAGCGCTAACACCAAGTTCAAACCTGTGCAATGCGAGGTGTCGGCGATGCACTGCTCCAAGCGGCGACGCGCCTCAGCGGGCATGCGGTCGATGTCGCCGATGACGTGGAGCGACACGTTGTTGGCTATCATGATGGGGGTTTCGCGCTCGATGGCCACCACCACCAAGGTCATCAGAGCGTCGACTTCTGCTTGTGGACGCTTCCAATTCTCGGTGGAGAAGGTGTACAGGGTGAGATATTTGATGCCCATGCGGGCTGCGAGTTCGGTGATACGATGCACGGTGTTCACCCCTTCGACGTGTCCGGCCGAACGGTCCAGTCCGCGCTGCTGCGCCCAGCGACCATTGCCATCCATGATAATGGCAATGTGAGCGGGAAGGCGCTTGGGGTCGATGTTGTAGTCTGTGGTGCTCATAGTGCTTAATCTACGTAATGACAGGTTTCACAGCGCTTGCCGAATTCGTAAGTGACGCCCACGGCCAAGCGCGACACCCAGTCGGTGCTCTTCACAAAGTTGGTCTTGATGCCGTTGAGGTCCACTAATTGATTGCCGTCGACCTTGTCGCTGAATATCTTGGTCATGGAAAATTCCGCATAGACGTTGAGCCGCTCCTTGAGCTTGTAGCGCACGCCGAAAGCCATCGGCAACGATGGCGCGATGGCGGTGTTGCCCTCGCACGAGGCCAT
>JBJEKG010000008.1:0-5050 GCA_051878535.1 Muribaculaceae bacterium | reverse complement strand
TTAGCGTTGCATATAGGCCATCGACAGCAGGATGGAGTAGCTCACGTAGCGCCTCCACACGCCGGGCCATTCGCGACCGGTGCGCAGTGTGGTGTCGGGCTCCACGGCATTGAGCATTTCCTCCAAACCGAGGTTGTAGATGGCGGTATGAAGCTTGTTGGGCGTGGTGAGTTGGGGGTAGGCGGAGATGTCGCGCGTCAGGGTCCACGTCTTCTCGATGGGCATGAAGAATCCGGGCTGAGCGGAGTAGTCGGAGATGAGGCTGCGTCCGTCGGGGGAATAGGCGGTGTAGACACCCTGCACGATGGTGTCGCCGCGCCAAGCGTAGGCATCGGTAGCCACAATGTCGCCGGCAGATGCCGAGGCGGCGGTGGCGGCCATTGCGAGAATGGATATCAGGTGTTTATTCATTGTGATATTGAATTTAAGTTATTGATTTTCAGTTGGTAAAAGTATTTTGATTCAGGTGTGACGGGCATAACGGCCGAGGTGCGCAAGCCGAGCACCCACACCTGCACGTCGTCGGCGGTGAGCACCCACGCGGCGCGCTTCTGCGCCTCGCTGAACTTGGCATCGGCAAACAGGTCGCTGAGCAAGCGCGAGCCTTGCATGCCGAAGGGACGGATGCGGTCGCCGCGGCGCGGATGGCGCAACGTCCAGCGGCAGCGGTCAGCAGCTTCGCCGTCGACCAAAAGCACGGACGCATCGCGGCCGGGACGGACGAAGTCCGCCGTATCACAGCGCGTAACTTGAAGATTGACAGGCTGTTGAATAGATTCTAAACGCGGAAATACGTACTCTTCATGGGCATCAACGGCCGTGGCAACAGGGCGCAACCAACCGTGGTCGACGCACCGCGTAATGCCGCTGCGAGAGATGAACTGCCCGCCGCAACCGGCGGCCGCGGTGAACATATCCTCCGTTTGGCTTCGGGTGAAGCCTTCCGGTTGTAAAGTAGTGAACAACAGCAACTTGCCATCCTCATCCGCGGCCAATCGACGCAAGTCGACGCCCTCGGCCGTGGTGTACTGCTCCATCCGCCACGCCACGGCACGAGCGAAGAAGGCTGCATCCTCACTGAGATGGCCGATGGAGCGGGTGATGGCTTCCACAGCGCCCGGGAAGTCGCGCTCGAGTTGCGGTAACACGTTGATACGCAACTTATTGCGCTGAAATTCGGTAGAGGCGTTCGAACTATCATCAACCCACTGCAGCCCTTGTTCGCGGCAGTAGGCTTCGATTTGTTGGCGTGAGCAGTCGAGCAAGGGCCGGATGACGTAATCGCGGCGGTAAGGCATCGACACGAGGCCGGCGATGCCGGTGCCGCGCAACAAGTTGAGCAGCAACGTCTCCACACGGTCCTCGCGATGGTGAGCCACGGCCACCGGCGCCGACTGCTCGCTGCTAAGCTGCGCAAACCACTCGTAACGCATTGACCGACAGGCCATTTCGACGCTCTCACCGGTGGCTTTGCACCGTTCGGGCACGTTGAAATGCTGCACGCGGCACTCGCAGCCCAACTGCGTGGCAACAGCCTCGGCCACCGCTTGGTCACGCTGGCTTTCCTCGCCACGCAAATGGAAGTTACAATGCGCCGCAACACACTGATAACCAAGCCGTTGCAACACAGCAAGCGCAGCCATAGAATCCGCCCCGCCGCTGAGCGCCACAATCACCTTGGCACCCTGCTCAATGAGGTTATGAGTGCCAATGGTATTGCAAACTATCTGCGGAAGCCGGCTCACCATATATAATAGAGGTTACTTGTTCTTGCGGAAGGGGCGCTGAATGGCAATGGCCCAGTCGTTGAAAGTCATCACCATCGGCGTGAGAATCGGCCGGAAGCGCGGCTTGCCGCGGGTGATGAAGATGCGCAATTTCTTGTGTTCACACTTGATTTCCAACTCGGCCGGCAGCTCCATCGATTCGCCGTCGAGATGCGCCGGCCCCGGCGCGCTGCGGCGGATGATGAGGTGCGATGTGCGAAATGTGCGCATACGGCCGTGGTTGCCAATCGAACCGGTGAACAGCTCGATGCCATTGAGCATGTGAGTGAATAGATTGCCCTCGTGCACGATGGTCACGTCCAGCAGACCGTCGCGAATCGAGGCCGCCGGTGCCACGAAGGCATTGTTGCCGTACTGCGAGGCATTGCACACCGCCACCATGAAGGCGCGGTCGGTAATCACCTCATTATCAGCTATTATCTCGTAAGTTTCGCTATGATATTTCACGAATTCGTCGATAGCACTTTGGATGTAGGTGGCAAATCCGCGCTTGCCTTTTTGGGCGAAGCGCTGCGACACAGCCGCATCAAAGCCCACGCCGAAGGTGCAGAAAAACGGCCGACCATTCACCGTGCCATAGTCGCACTCGGCCACATTGTCGGTCTCAATCACCTTTAGCGACATCTCCACATCCACCGGCACGCCGATATGGCGCGCAAGACCGTTGCCACTGCCGGCGGGCAAGATGCCCAAGGCGGTTTCGGTGCCTATCAGGCCGCGCGCCACCTCGTTGATGGTGCCATCGCCGCCGCATGCCAACACGCCATAGTCGCCGCGGGCTGCCGCCTCGGCTGCAATGCGAGTGGCATCGCCCGGTCCGGCCGTGAGGCGCGTCTCGACTATGTACCCCATCGCCTGCAAGCGCCGAGGCACCCAATCAGCCACGCCATCCTTGGTCAAGGTGCCTGCTATCGGGTTGATTACTAATGTTAGATGGTTTTTCTTCAGCATATCAATGCAAAATTAGTAAATTTATGAAAAACCACCAAACTTTTCCCGCAAAATTTGCTTACAAATTTCACCACACCCACATTCCAAACAACTACAAAAGCTAACTAAATACACTATGCATTTCCGTTACTTCATCCTCAATACACGGCTCTTTCATTTAAAACATAGATTCGTGACAACTAAACGTAAGAACGTAAACGTAAAACGTATAATTGGAATAAAACTACGTTCTACGTTTACGTTTTTACGTTTAAATTCGTCTTTTAGTTCTTTGTTTTTATTTCAAATTTTAAATGAAAGAGCCGTGTCCTCAATATGCCTCAAATGAATGGAGTCATGTACACGGGCAGGTAAGTCACGCCCGCTTCGCGCCGCAGGTCTTTGGTGTAAATGAGGAACCGATTCGCAATGCGGTCGGAGTATTTGCGGCAGAAAGCATCAAGCGAGGCATGGGTGCGATACCCCGACGACTTCACTTCAATTGGGGTAACCTTGTAGCCATCTGCAATCACAAAATCCACCTCGTAATATTTCTTTCCGTCATCGATTGGCATGGTGTTGTAATACAACTGCTTGCCGCTCGCACGAAGCATCTGAGCGATTACATTCTCGTATACGTAGCCCAAATTGGTGTTCAACTTATCGAGTAAGAGCTTTTGGTAAATGGTATCATCGGTGGAATCCTTGTCCATGAAAGTGAGGGTGATGAAAAGCCCGGTGTCGCCAAGATACATTTTAAACCGCTCATTGTCGCGCGAAAGCGCCAAGCCCACATTCGGGTCGGAAGCGTGATAAGCCACGTTCACCGTCATCGATTCCTCCATTAAGCGAATGATACCGTATGTGCTGTTGGATATATTGACATCCAAGGTAGCTGATAGCTGAAAGCGTGAGGCATTCTTGGTCAATTGCCCCGGTACGGCATCGAAAATGGCGAGCGCCTTACCGCTTTCATCTATCTTATTGAAATCCTCGCGGTAAATGGCGATAATGTCGCGCTTGACACGGTCCACACTGCTCATACTATTGGTTTGAAGATAAGCCGCAACAGCTTGCGGCATACCGCCCACAAGCATGTAGAGGCGAAAATCGCGCATCAAAGAGCGGTGTGTGGCTTGCCCCAACGGTTCGCCCCGTTCAAAAGCTTTGCGAACTAACGGGATGGTTACTTCATCGTCCATCGCCCAGCGGAACTCTTCGTAATCCATCGGAAACATATCTATCTTGGTTTCCTCACTGGGCAACACGATGTTGACGCTGTTTTTGCGCACGGAAATCAACGACCCGGTTTCTATATAATCATAACGCCCGTCTTTCACCAACTGCTTAATGGCTTGACGTGCTTTGGGGCACATCTGCACCTCATCAAAGATAATTACCGATTCACGCTCATACAAATCCACCTTATAAGCCAATTGAAGACGGAAAAAAATGTAATTGAGGTCGGAAACATCATTAAACAACTCCACTACACCGGCCTTGGGTGCGGCGAAATTAATCAGAATATAGCTGCGATACTCCCTACGGGCAAACTCTTCGGCAAGAGTAGATTTGCCGATACGGCGAGCGCCTTGGATCAAAATGGCCGTCGCGCCATTGCGTTCGCGCTTCCACTGAAGGAGCTTATCGTAAACCTTTCGCTTGAAAATTTTATCTTCTTTGCTCATAATTAATGATTTACGATGCAAAGTTAGCAAAAATTGTGGTTTTCCACCAAATTTTTTTGGCCGATTTTGTGGTTTTCCACCAAATTTTTTCGCCATTTTCGAAAAATCGTGGTTTTCCACCAAATTTTTTTGGCCTGATTTACGGTTTTCCACCAAATTTTAATCCACAAGGTTGTGTATCGGAGGCAGAAACAGTGTCAAAAGTCCGGCCTGCGAGACACGGCAGAGATGTCCGGTTCAGATGCCGGCGCCGTCGAGGAAATACGGCTCTTCGATGGCGCGACTTTGCAGCACGCGCGAGTGGGCGGGCACGTCGTGAGTGAGCCACACGTTGCCGCCCACCACGGTGTGGTGGCCAATGCGCACGCGTCCCAAGATGGAAGTATTGGAATACACCGTCACGTAGTCCTCCAAGATGGGATGGCGCGGCAGGTCCATCGGCACGCCGTCGCTGTCGTAGGTGAAGTTCTTCGCCCCGAGGGTCACGCCTTGGTAGAGCATCACATGGTGGCCGATGACGCTGGTGGCGCCGATGACCACCCCGGTGCCGTGGTCGATGCTAAAGTACTCGCCGATTTGCGCCGCGGGGTGGATGTCGATGCCGGTGGCCGAATGCGCCATCTCGGTGTTGATGCGCGGAATGAT
>JBJEKG010000007.1:0-5062 GCA_051878535.1 Muribaculaceae bacterium | reverse complement strand
ACGGCTATTTGTTTGCAATTACTATTCATTTGATAATCAATATGGTAGATAGAGCTCGGGCGAGAGTTTCACCCCGTCGTGCCACATTTCCAAGCCTAATGGATGGTTGGCGGCGGTGCAGGCAATGCGCTGCCCGGC
Source organism: Muribaculaceae bacterium (assembly GCA_051878535.1). GTDB lineage: Bacteria > Bacteroidota > Bacteroidia > Bacteroidales > Muribaculaceae > CAG-873. The sequence goes on along the minus strand of JBJEKG010000007.1, from coordinate 4,924 downwards.
CACCACCTTGTCGCCGGCGGCAATGTACACGTGCTCCAAATTATTGTAAATTGATACGAAATCGTTGGGATGCTGCACCATCACCATCAGCAGGCCGTTGGGGGCGATGGCCGTAGACAGCACGGTGCCGCGATAGATGGCGCTGACTTCGCCGGTGCCGTCGGCGCTCATGGTGGGCGCTTCGAAAATCATGCCCTCGGCGGCGATGGGTGCGAGGACCGAGAGGTTGAACCGTTGCTCGTCCTCAAACTGGCGCACGAACTGGCGTTCGGCGGTAGATGCGCTCACCAAGGAATCGGTGATGACTCCGGTGGTGGCAGCCGCCGCGACTTCGGCGGTGACGCTGTCGGTGAGAATCCGCCGAATGTTCTCCATGAAAGCAGTTTGGCGACGGCTCACTTGCTCCAAGGAGTCGATGCGCAGCGCCGCCTGGGTGTACTGGCTGCGCAAATCGCCGCGCAACTGTCCGGGCAGGAAAGTGCCTAAGGGAGTGAACATTACCAACACCAAAATCAGCGATGCAACCGCCGCCACCACGGCCACGGCGGCCAATGTGACGCGCACACCGCTCAGCCGCAAGCGCATCAGCAGTCCCAGCGTGTTCTCGTTGATTATCTCAACACGATAGCGGCTGCGCGCTTTGTAAGCTCGCTGCGAAATGCGTCGATGCCACTGCCACGGCAGCAACTTACGCAACATCGGTGTTATTTTCTTCAAATTCAACACCACAAAGTTACGAATTTCTTTTGAAAAAACCGCTACACCGCCCCATTTTTTCACATATCTTATATAGCGCACCGACAATTTTCACCCATTCCGACCGATGCAAAACTCTGCGGAATGTGGCTAAAAAAAGGAGATTCCGCAGAGTTTTAAAAATCGATTTTTCGCGCAATGCGCTTTATTTCAATAGATTGCGCGAAATTACTAAAAAATGAGGTCACTCTTTTTTGCGCTCAAACCACCCCACCTCGCGCCGCTCAAATCTCGAACAAATCGTTGGCAGTAACCACGTTCTGCACAATGTCGGAATGGGCATTGCGAGCTAATGCAACAGGTGTAATCAGCGTGAGTTGCACAGCTTTACTCGTGCCGGTATCATGGATGAAGCGGTCACGCCGATTGAGCAGGCGCAATTCCTCGGCTTGGTCGATGCGGTATTCACCCATCACATATTTCATTTCGCAAAGGTTGATGGTGCTGTCGCTGCGGTCAATCAGCAAATCAATTTGCGCACCGGGCTGGTCGTCGGTTTTCCGTGCCGCCCATGTGTATTCAGTCGATGACACTCCGCCGATGCTCAGCGCGTGTTTGATTTGTCGGATGTGGGTGATGCACACTCGCTCAAAGGCCAAGCCGCACCAGTTGCTGTACCGGCTGCTACTAACGTTGGCCGTCCAGAAATTGTCGTCGTGGCGCAGGTTCTCGGCCATGAACTTGAAATAGAAAAGCGTGAAAAAGTCAACTAACTGATAAATAGCATCTTTCACCAGCTTGCCGATTTGATTATATCGGCGAATAAAGCCACACGTTTCCAAATCTTTCAGCACGGTGGTCAACTTGCCGTTGTCCTCAACCTGCGCCGACGCGATAATCTCGGTGCGCGTCATCCCGGCCTTCTTCCGACCAAGAGCGGTAATTACGGCTATGTATGCCTCCGGATTGCGGAACAGCGAGCTGTATAATGCGTCAAACTCATTTGCTAACGGTGCATTCTCGCTAAAGAACAGATAGTCAATATTTTGCGGCATACTTAGGCTCTTGCGTAGTAGCGACCAGTAATAGGGTATGCCTCCCATAACCATGTAACACTCCAGCACCTGTCGATGTTGCCACGGCAATTTGCGCGATTTGGCATACGCCATACACTCGCAAAGACTGAACGGTCGCAGGTTAATTTGCTGATTGATACGATTATGCAAGCCGCCGTGATTGTGGAGAATCTTGCTGACAATCCACGATGTAGCCGAACCGCACACTATCATCAACACGTCCTTGCGAGCCGCTGCAAACGCGTTCCAGAAATGCTCCAAGGCCGGCACAAACCCGCTACCCTGGGTATCCATCCATGGCAACTCGTCAATAAATATCACCTTGCGCTTGGCGCGCGACTTGTTAATTAACTGCCCCAACAATGCGAAAGCGTCAAACCAATTGCTTGGCGATTCTTTCACCTTAAGTCCCTGAAACTCAAGCGCTCGCGTCCACTCGCTCAGTTGTACACTCTTGGGAGAGTTTGCTATCCCGATGTGCTGGAAGGTAAATTTGTTGCTGAACTTTTCGCGCACAAGGAAAGTTTTGCCGACGCGGCGCCGGCCATAAACCACCACAAATTGAGAGGAGTCCTCATTGTAGGCATCTTCGAGCAATTGCAGCTCGTGTTCTCGTCCGATTATCATACTATTTGAGCACTTGATTTTTCGTCTGCAAAGATACAAAAAAAATTCCAAAACTCTGCGGAATGTGGCTAAAAAAAGGAGATTCCGCAGAGTTTTAAAAATCGATTTTTCGCGCAATGCGCTTTATTTCAATAGATTGCGCGAAATTACTAAAAAATGAGGTCACTCTTTTTTGCGCTCAAACCACCCCACCTCGCGCCGCTCAAATCTCGCGGAAATTTGTAGCGATTCCGGGGATGGTGTCGCCGTCGTACACCACCTGCGACGAGCCCACATGCAGTCCGGCTACGGCGCTCACTTTCTTGATGTTTTTGAGGAAGTCGGGCGTGAAGGTGGCCGAGGACTTCACCTCGGTGAGATGCAGAGCCAACTCGCGCTCCTCCACGATGTCTATTTCCACGCCGGTTGAATCGCGGTAGTAGTAAAGCCGGGGCAACTCGGCCGCGTTGACGCGCCGTTTGAGCTTCTCAACCAGTACCAAATTCTCGAAAATGGCGCCGCGCAGTGGGTGCACGGCCAGCTGCTCTGCGATGGTGATGCCCAACAGGAAACAGAGCAAACCGGTGTCGTAGAAGTACACCTTGGGCATCTTCACCAGCCGCTTGGAGATGTTGGCAAAGTACGGCTCCAAGGTGAAGGCGATGTAGCTCGTTTGCAGCACGCTCAGCCACGATTTCACCGTTGGCGAGCTGATTCCCAATTCGTTAGTGAACGATGAGGCATTGAACACCGAGCCAACGCGTCCGGCCAATAGGCGGATGAACTTCTGGAACGAGGCCAAGTCGGTGAGTGATTTTAGCTGGCGCACATCGCGCTCGATGTAGGTGGTGTAATAGTTGGGGAAGAAGAGGTCGACGGGCATACCCTTAGCCACTACGCTCGGATAGAAACCGTTGATCATCAGCTTGTTGGTGGGCGTGCGCTTGTACTCATCCAACTCGTCGAGCGAGAACGGCAACAGCGTGAAGAGCGATGCGCGACCGGCCAACGATTGCGTGATGGACTCCATCAGCGTGAAATTGTTGCTGCCGGTGAGCACAAATTTCCGCTCGGGCCGGCTGTCCACAGCAAGCTGGATGTACGAAAAAATGTCGGGTACGCGTTGCACCTCGTCGATGAGCACGCGGTCGCCGCAGTCGCGCAAAAACGCCTTGGGGTCGTTGCTAACCGCCTCACGCAGAGCTACATCCTCAAAATTGTACTCCTTGAAATCAGGGAAAAGTTGATGGCTCAAAGTGGTCTTACCGGTCTGGCGCGGACCGGTAATGACTATCACGGAGAAGTACTCGGCAGCCCGCAAGATGGCCGGACTGATAGCGCGTGGAATATAGTTCATTTTATGCAAATTTAAAATCCAATTTTAAAATTGCACAAATTTAGCAATTAAATCCCAAATGTGCAAAAATTTCGCCATAAAAACGTGCAATTTTAAAATTGGATTTTAAATTTGCGCGGTTTTTTGACTTGCGGTTGGGCCATCCGGGTATGCCGAGGCAAGCCTCGGCTACTTGTAATTGGTTGAATATTAATATTTTAAATCCAGTTCTACTGCTAAATCTCCTGTTCTCCTGTGAGTCCTTGACACTCTCCGTTTCACACGACAGTCCTTCTGGTGAGGCGGCTATTTCAGCGGGGTGAGGCGCAGGCGGGCGGCCTTGATTTTTTTGGTGGTGGCGGGGATGAGTGGGGCGGCTGCGGTGGCGATGGCCACGTAGGCGGAGTGGTCGCGCACGTCGATGCGGCCAATTTGGGCGGCTTGCAGGCCGAGGGTTTTGCACAGCAGGCCTACGAGGTCGCCGCGCGACACTTTTTCCTTGCGTCCGGCGTTAGCGTAGTATGTAACCATCTGTGGCTGAGCGGGTAACGGCGCATCGTGGTCGGGGTGGAAATCGTGATCCCAGTCCACGTATTCGGGCACATTTTCGCCCTCGGCGATGATGAAATACACGCGGCCGGAGCGGTCGACACGTGCGGTGCGGCCATTGCGGTGGGTGAGCGCCTGGGGCGTGGGTGGCAGGTGATAGTGGATGACATTCTCCACTGCTTCGATGTCCAAGCCGCGGGCGGCGAGGTCGGTGGCCACCATCACCGGCGTGGTGCCGTTGTTAAGGGTGATGACCGCACGGTCGCGGTCCTGTTGCTCCAATCCGCCATGATACAAACACGTCGCAAATCCCTCACTGACAAGGAATTGGTGCACGCGTTCGGCGCTTTCGCGATGGTTGACGAACACCATCGAACGGCCTTCGCCCACCGATGCCAACAGTGCGCGCAGCACCGGCAGCTTGTCGCGTTCGTAGCTCACTACGCGTGCCACATCCAGCCGTGCTGCGGGCTTGCCGGTGTTGGAGAAATCGATGGTATGCGCCGCGCTAAGGTCAAGAAAGTCAGGCATTTGCTCTATGGCAGTGGCCGAAGTCAGCACCACCAAGCGCAACCGGCGCGGCAACCGGCGGCAGATGCGGCTCATCTCGTCGTAGAAGCCGAGTTCGAGCGACTTGTCGTATTCGTCGATGACTAACGCT
>JBJEKG010000006.1:0-5075 GCA_051878535.1 Muribaculaceae bacterium | reverse complement strand
TTTAAAAGCCTGAACTTCAGCCAAACACGGCAATTTTTGCCAACTTTGGCTAAAGTTCAGCCTTATATTTTGCTAAAATCACCAAAACCACACCGTCTACCTCCGTATAAATCTGCCAAATCTGCGTGAGCCCTCGCCCACTGTGCCGTCCCTTATTTTCGTCTCCGGCCAGGCTGCTTTAGCAGCCCGCTCGGCAAAGCCGAGCAACCGCCCGCCCAAAAATTCGGCGCTCGGTAGCGATTCACCTTGGCCGTTTCGGTATTTTTTCGTAAATTTGCAGTCAAATTTGTAAACATATATGATTCTTGACTTGTTTATATTGATAGTGCTCGCGGCTGCCGCCATTAAAGGCTTCATCTCAGGCTTTTTAGCCCAAGCCGGACAGATTGTGGGCGTAGTGGCCGCCGTGCTGGCCTGCCGCCTGTTTGGCGACGTGGCCCTCGGCATGGTGAGCGAAGAGCCGTCGCTCACCACCACCATCTGCGTCTACGGCATCTTGGCCATCGCCACATACTTCGCCGTGTGGCTGTTGGCGCGCCTGCTGCGCGGTGCCATCCGCGCCGTGAAGTTGGGCATCTTCGACGGCATCGCCGGCGCCCTATTCAAAATGCTCCAATGGGGTTTGGCGCTCAGCTTGGTGCTCAACGTGGCCGAAGCCATCAGCTCCGAAACCCTCCGCGACGACAGCAAGCCATGGCGCGGAATCGTGCTCGACACCGCTCCCGCCGCACTTGGATTCCTATCCGACTTAAACAAATCAGAACCGACCGAACAGCAATTATGAAACCCGATAATACACCCCAACGCACTGATAATGAAGTCATAGCGGATGCCGCCACCGGCGAGTATCGTTATGGCTTTGTTACCGATATCGACACCGATGTCATCGAGCGCGGGCTCAACGAGGACGTCATCCGCCACATCTCCGCTCGCAAAAACGAGCCGGAGTGGCTACTGGAATTCCGTCTGCAAGCCTACCGCTACTGGCTCACACTCACTCCGCCCAAGTGGGCGCACCTCACCATCCCCGACATCGACTTCCAAGCCATCAGCTACTACGCCGAACCGCGCCAAAAGAAAGCGCCGCAGTCGCTCGACGAAGTCGACCCGCAATTGCTCGACACCTTCAACCGCCTCGGCATCCCCTTGGAAGAGCAAAAGCAGCTTAGCGGCATGGCTGTCGACGCCGTGATGGACTCCGTGTCGGTCAAAACCACCCACCGCGAAAAGTTAGCCCAGATGGGCATCATCTTCTGCTCAATCTCCGAGGCAGTGAAGGACTACCCCGAGCTGGTGAAGAAATACCTCGGCTCAGTGGTGTCATACCGCGACAACTTCTACGCCGCACTCAACTCCGCCGTATTCTCCGACGGCTCGTTCGTCTACATCCCCAAGGGCGTTCGCTGCCCCATGGAACTGTCGACATACTTCCGCATCAACGCCTCCGGCACCGGCCAATTCGAGCGCACGCTCATCGTGGCCGACGACGATGCCTATGTCAGCTACCTCGAAGGCTGCACCGCCCCCATGCGCGATGAAAACCAATTGCACGCCGCCATCGTGGAAATCGTGGTGGAAGGCCGTGCCGAAGTGAAGTACTCCACCGTGCAGAACTGGTACGCCGGCGACGCCGAAGGCCGCGGCGGCGTGTACAACTTCGTCACCAAGCGCGGCCTGTGTCGCGGCGACTACTCCAAACTCTCCTGGACCCAGGTCGAAACCGGCTCGGCCATCACCTGGAAGTACCCCTCGTGCATCCTCAAAGGCGAAGGCTCCACCGGTGAGTTCTACTCCGTGGCCGTTACCCGCAACCGCCAGCAAGCCGACACCGGCACCAAGATGATTCACATCGGCCGCAACACCCGTTCGACCATCGTGTCGAAAGGCATCTCCGCCGGATACAGCCAAAACGCCTACCGCGGATTAGTGAAAGTGGCCCCCTCGGCCGAAGGCGCTCGCAACTACACCCAGTGCGACTCGCTGCTGCTGTCGTCGACCTGCGGCGCTCACACCTTCCCCTACATCGACGTGCGCAACTCCTCCGCCATCGTCGAACACGAAGCCACCACCAGCAAAATCAGCGAAGACCAACTCTTCTACTGCAATCAGCGCGGAATCCCCACCGAAGAAGCCGTCGGCCTCATCGTCAACGGCTACGCCAAAGAAGTAATGAACAAACTGCCAATGGAATTTGCCGTCGAAGCACAGCGATTGCTCCAAATCACCCTCGAAAACTCCGTTGGATAAACCATAACTGCCTGAACATGAACAACGATATATTACTCCAAGTCACCGACCTCCACGCAGGCATCGAAAGCCGCGAAATCCTGCGCGGTATCAACCTCACCATCCGCCCGGGCGAAGTCCACGCCATCATGGGCCCCAACGGCTCGGGCAAGAGCACCCTCAGCGGTGTGCTCGCCGGTGACCCTCACTACCACGTCACAGCCGGTTCGGCCAAATTCCACGGCCTCGACCTGCTCAGCCTCGCCCCCGAAGACCGCAGCCACGAAGGCCTATTCCTCTCGTTCCAATACCCGGTGGAAATCCCCGGCGTGTCGATGGTCAACTTCATGCGCGCCGCTGTCAACGCCAAGCGCAAGTACTTCAACCAAGAACCGCTCTCGGCCGGCGACTTTCTCAAGCTCATGCGCCAAAAGCGTGCTATCGTGGAGTTAGACAACAAGTTAGCATCTCGCTCGGTCAACGAAGGCTTCTCCGGCGGCGAGAAAAAGCGCAACGAAATCTTCCAGATGGCCGTTCTGGAGCCGCAGCTCTCCATCTTGGATGAAACCGACTCCGGCCTTGACATCGATGCCCTGCGCATCGTGGCCTCCGGCGTAAACAAGCTCCGCAACGAGAACAATGCCACCATCGTAATCACCCACTACCAACGTTTGCTCGACTACATCCGCCCCGACTTCGTACACATATTATATAAAGGTCGTATCGTGTACAGCGGCGGTCCCGAACTCGCCCTCGAACTGGAAGAGCGCGGCTACGACTGGATTAAGGAACAAGTTGACAATCAATAATTTGGCCGCCTTATGTCAGCAATCAATCAATATCTCGACCTCTACCGCGCCCACTCGGCGGTAATCTGCGGTAACGCGCCCGCTGCGCTCAACTCGCGGCGCGACGCGGCCTTCCGAGTGCTCGAAGCTCTGCCGCGCCTGCCCAAGGTGGGCGACGAAGGCTTCGAAGCCGTGTCGTTGGAGGATATGTTTGCCCCCGACTACGGAATCAACATCACCCGCCGCCAATTCCAAGCCAATCCGGCCGAATTGCAAGGCTGCGACCTGCCCAATGCCGGCACCTTCGCCGCCATGGTGGTCAACGACGCCTTCGTGGCCGATGACAAGCTCGCCTCACGCCTGCCCGCGGGCGTGGAAGTACTCTCGCTCATCGACGCTGCCGCCAAGTACCCCGAAGCCGTGGCCAAGTCCGTTGCACCCGAAGCCAACCCCATCACCGCGCTTAACTCGCTGTTGGCGCAAGACGGCGTGTACATCCGCGTGGCGCGTAACGTAGTGGTTGACAAGCCCATACAAATCCTCAGCACATTCAACACCTCCGAACCGCTGTTAGCTGCTCGCCGCATCGTGGTTGAGTTGAAACAAGGCGCACAAGCCACAGTGCTGCTGTGCGACCATCCTCGTTCGCGCCAAGCCGACTACCTCTCGTGCCGCGTGGTCGAAGTGCGCTTGGCCGACAACGCCAAGCTCAACTTCTACGACCTCGAAGAGAGCACCGAACGCTCGCGCCGTGCATCCGTGTTCGCCGCCGAGCAGCAAGCCCACAGCGTGCTCAACACCGTGGGCATCACCCTCAGCACTGCCGCCACCCGCAATGAGTTCCACGTCTCCCATCGCGGACCGGGCGCCGAAACCCACCTCGGTGGCATGGTCATCGCCGGCGGCAACGAGATGGTCGACAACGCCACCTTCGTCGAGCACAGCGTGCCGCGATGCGTCTCCCGTCAGCTGTTCAAATACGCCATGTTCGACCAATCCCACGGCGCGTTCGAAGGCTTGGTGACCGTGTTGCCGCAAGCTGTCTTCACCGACGCACAGCAAACCAACCGCAACCTGTTAGCCTCGCCCACAGCCAAGATGAACGCCATGCCGCAGCTCATCATCGACTGCGACGAGGTGAAAGCATCCCACGGCGCCACCACCGGCCAGCTCGACGAAGCCGCCCTATTCTACATGCAGCAGCGCGGCATACCCCAAGCCGAAGCGCGCATGATGCTCATCAACGCGTTCATGGACGAAGTGCTCCAACGCATCGACCACGAGCCGGTGCGCGAACGCCTCCGCCACTTAGTCGACCGCCGTCTGCGCGGCTGCTCCGCCGTCTGCTCCAATTGTTCAATCGATTCACTCCGCAAGCAATGAGCCTCGACATCGCCGCCATCCGCAGTCAGTTCCCCATCCTCAGTCGCACCGTCTACGACCGCCCGCTGATTTACCTCGACAATGCCGCATCGTCGCAAGCCCCGCAGCGCGTGGTCGATGCCATCGCCAAGGCATACGTCACGGCCAAGGCCAACGTTCACCGCGGCAACCATCTCCTGTCGCAGGAAGCCACCGACGCCATGGAAGCCGGTCGCGTAGCCGCCGCTCGCCTCATCAACGCACCCTCGCGCGATGAAATCATCTTCACCCGCGGCACCACCGAAGCCCTCAACCTTGTGGCCGCCACCCTGGGCGAAGGTCTCTCCGAAGGCGACGAGGTCATCCTCTCGGCCATGGAGCACCACAGCAACATCGTGCCCTGGCACTTCCTTCGCCAACGCAAAGGCATAGTAATCAAGGTAATACCTCTGCTGCCCGACGGCTCGCTCGACCTCGATGTCTACGCCCGTCTGCTCACCGACCGCACCCGCGTGGTGAGCGTGTGCCATGCCTCCAACGTCCTCGGCACCATCAATCCGGTGAAGCAAATGGCCGCCATGGCCCACCGCGTCGGCGCTCTGTTCTGCGTTGACGGTGCTCAAAGCGCACCTCATGCCTGCATCGACGTGCAAGACATCGACTGCGACTTCTTCGCCTTCTCATCCCACAAGGTCTACG
>JBJEKG010000005.1:0-5121 GCA_051878535.1 Muribaculaceae bacterium | reverse complement strand
TTTTACGTTTACGTTTTACGTTAAACCTCCAAAGGTGCATAGCTGAATAGTTACTGTCATATTTCGACCCTCCCCTGCGTCTTATGGGCAGAAAACAAACTAAAATACCCGATACAATGAAACACGTACTCTCCATTCTTATGGTAGCCTTGATGAGCCTCACCTCCTGCACCATGGCCGCTCGTCAAGCATCCTCCAAACAAACAATGAACATCTCCGGCGACTACACAGCCCTCGAAGTCTACAACAATATCGAAGTGAAATACGTGGTGGGCACTCCCGCTCCCGCTCAGGTTGAGTTCCGCAATGGTGCCGACCCCGCCGACTTCTCCATGACGGTGAAAAACGGTTCGCTGATCCTCACCCACAAGGGTAAAGGCGAGGTGAAGGTCACCCTCACCGGCAGCCCCATCTCCGCTATCGCTGTCGACAACAACGCTGAAGTGAACATCGAACAGATGCTCAGCGTCACCGGCGACCTCGGCATTGCCGCCTCGAACAATGCCGAAGTGACCATCGCCGGCGCGAGCTGCGCCAACCTCCACGTGGCTGCCGCCAACAATGCCGAGGTGAAAATCAACCGCGTGCTTACCTCCGATCAAGTGGAAGTGGCTTGCGCCAACTCCTCCGAAGTGAAATTCGGACACACCGACTGCGTGAAGCTGCAAGTGGCCGCCGCCAACAACGGCGAAGCCAAAATCTCCTGGCTCAACAGCACCTCCGCCTCCTTGGCCGCCGCCAACAATGCCGAAATTGAAATCAAGGGCAAGTGCCCCGCCGCCGAGTTCGCCGCCTCCAACAACGCTACCATCGAAGTGGAAGAACTCGCCGTGAACCACGCCACTGCTTCAGCCACCGAGCTCTCCACCATCCACTGCCACGTGGGTCAACTCACCATCTCCGCCCAATCCCCCCACGCCGTCATCCGCAATAAATAACAGCAAATAGACATAAACCCGGCGGCGCCACCCTCCTCCATCGGAAGGTGGCGCCGCAAGCATTTGGCCGGCACTACAAGTGTGCACGGGACTCACAGACGCTCAGAGTTTAATTCATTGATAATCAGGCGTAAACAAGCCGAGGCTTGCCTCGGCATACCCGGATGGCTCAACTGCAGGTCAAAAATTAGATTTTTTTACTCAGGCTTAGTGGCGTGAGCGGTAGGCGGCGCGGGCGCGTGGCAGCACCAAGGCTTTGGGGATGTCCATGGCTTTGGCGTAGGCCTCGGCGAGGTATTCGAGGTCGTCGGGGTGGTCGGTGATGGTGCTGAAATTGCTCATCAGCAGGTTGCCGCGGTTCTCGTCGAAGCGCATGCGGTTGATGTCGACGATTTGGATGTCGAACGAGCCGTCGGGTTCGCGGCGATAGAGCACATTGCCTTGCGAGAAGTCCTTCATCCACACCTCTTTACGGTGCAAATCTGCCATTACCCGAGCTACGGCATCGAGCACATCGTGGCAGATGCCCTTGCCATGGATTTCGCGCACATCATTGTAGCCCTGCAACTGCTCGCTTACGAAGTAAGCGCGGCGGAACAGCGGTCCGGAGGATACTTCCACGAAACCTAACGGTTCGGGGGTGTGGAATCCGGCGCGGCGCAGGCGTTCGGCATGGAAGTAGGCGCGGCGCGCTTTGCTGTCGCGGAAGGTGCCGTAGACGATTTGGTTGATGATGTGCGGCACGCGGAAACACTTGATATTCACCTCTCTATCCAATTCCGGACAGAAATATTTGTACACGCGGTTGCGGCCATTGTAAATCATTTCGGCCTCGGCCGGCACGTCGTTGGCGGCCAAGCGGCGCAGCAACGGACGCAGCGCCTCGATTTCGGTATGGATTTTAACACTCATGGTAAATCGTTTCGATAGAGTCGACCATCTTGGCATAGTCGCGTTCGGTTATGAATCGGCGGTAGCCTGATGCGCCGATATTTTGGCGTAAGTCGTTGTCAGTGATTAGTTTGCGAATGGCATCGGCGAGCGCTTTCACATCGCCGGCGGGGGTGATGAGCGCCTGCAGACCCGGTTGCAACTGTTCGTCGGCGGCATCCGATGCCACCACTGCCAAGCCCTGCGACAGCGCTTCCATCACCGCCAAGCGCGCGCCGCACGGCTGCGTGTCGACCGCCACCGCGATTTGGCATTTCTGCATCTCGGGGTATACATCCTCCACGTGACCGAGCCATTGGATGCGGTCGTTGAGGTTCAGCCCGCGGGCCAAGCGGATGGCGGGCATGGCATCGCGGCCGGCGCCTTCGCCGCACACCGTCAACCGCCAGTCGAGGTCGGTGAGGTCGGCTAACGCCTTGATTACCACGTCCAACCCCTTGGCGGGCAGAATCGGCCGGGCGAAGATGATGCCCACGTGTTCGGGCTCTATGGGTGTGACCTGCCGCGCCGGCGCTATCACCGACAGCGGCACCGCGCGGCACTTGGCGGCCCACGGAGCGGCGGCAAAAGCTTCGGCCGATTCCACCACCACGGCGTCGAGCGCCTGCATCAGCGGTATCTGTTTGGCGGGGATGTCTTGCGGTTGGCGGTAGGTGAGCACCACGCGCACCTGCTCGGCGTTGCGGCTCAGCCGGCGGGCGGCGGTGGCCACGGCGGCATCGTTGAGGTTGTACACGTGCACCACGGTGCGACCGCTCAGGTGGTTGAGGCGGTTGGCCAAGCTCACGCGCGAGACCACGTCCCACCAGCCGCCCAAGCGCAGTCGGCCTGCCCATAATTCGTTCTTGGCGAACGGCGCCGACACGGCCTCGATGCCGCGGGTGAACACCTCCACGTGGTGACCGCGGCGGCGCATCGTGGAGGCAAGGTCGTGCGCATAGCGCGCCGTGCCGCTCCACACCTTCGTCGAGAGCAGGTGGACGATGTTCATTGCTCGTTCTTTTCGTTAATGATATGGCGCGCCATGCGGTAGGCCTCGTACTGGGTGCGGGCGCGGCGGCGAGCAATCAAGATGCCGTTGCGGCCGTCGAGCCAGGCGGACAAGCGCACGTGGCAGCGGATGTATTCTTTGGCGGCGTGCCAGTAGGGCGCAAGCGGACTGATGGAGGTGTTGGCTGCCGCTAACACCTTGGCTTTCAGCGAGGCAAGGCGGTTTTCTTTGAGGTAGAACTCCTGCAGGGTGGCGCAGCGGTAGTGGTGGATGGTGCCGGGGAGGCGCGCCGGGGTCACGCTGTCGGAGAAGGTGAGTTGGTCGGCCACGTCGCGTAAGTCCCAGTTGGCATAGCGCTTGTTGAACAGGCGCACCTGCGCCACCGGCTCGTAGCCGCTGTGGCGCACCGGCTTGCCGCAGAAATAGTTCTGAATCATCACCGAATACACTCGATGGTCGAAGCCTTTGGCCTTCTGGGCTATCAAAAATGTGCGCAAATCTTCGCTGATGACCTCGTCGGCATCGATTGAGAGCACGTAGTTGTTCGAGGTCAAGCGGGCGGCGTATTGGCGTTGCGAGCCGAAGCCGGAAAATTCGCGTTGTGTGATTTTGCACCCATAGCGGCGGCATATTTCGATAGTATTGTCGTTGCTGTACGAATCAACGACAATAATCTCATCCACAACACCTTGCAGGGCGTTGAGGCATCGCTCGAGGTTCTGCTCCTCGTTGCGAGTGATAATGGTGGCTGATATTGCGTCCATGGCACTGACGGTAATTTTTTGCAAATATAGCGATTTTTGGTGAAAATTGGCATTTTCGAGCCAAAAAAAATGCGCAAGGAGCAAAAAAAGCGGCTGAGCAAGTGGGAAGGAGGCTGCTCAGCCGTGGTGTGGGGTTATTCTTGCGTCTCGGGGCAAGGTGGTGGTGTTGGTGTTGGTGTTGGTGTTGTTTGATGTGGTGGTGTTGTTGCCTTTTCTGGCTTAGATGCAGAGTTTGTAGGGGGGATTGAGGGTTGCATTTGCGTGCCTTCTGGTTGGGGGTTGATTTCCGTTTTTTGCATTGATTCGCTGTTGTATGAATTCGAGCGGGTGGGCTTGCGCGCCGGTTCGGGTGCAGGTGCGGGTTCGGGCTCGGGGGCGGCGGCGCTGTCGCAAACGGTGGTGTCGCAAGCGATGCTGTCGACTTGCTCGGGGACGATGCTGTCGAGTTCTTCGGTAGTGTCCGCGCCGGACGGCTTCGCTAACAGCCAGATAATCAGCGCTAAAATGACTGCGCCACCTATGATGGCGGGGATGAGCCACCGCTTGCGCCGGGTGTCCGGTTGAACTGCTGCGTGTTTTGGTTTGGGCGGCATAGGAGGACCATATACTGCCGGCTGCAGTTGGGGCTCCGGTCGTGGCGGCGTTGGCGCCAACGGCCGAGGTTGGGCCTTCGGTTGGGTCGGAGTCGGCGCGTTGCCGAACAGTGCGGCGGTGAGCGCTTTGGCATTGGGGTGGCGGTCGCCGGGACGGTATTCAAGGCCGCGTAGCAGTTCGTTGGCGTGTTCGGCATCTACGCCGAGGTTCAGCAGCTCGTCGCACACCTGGTCGAGGTTGAGCTCGTCGGCCTTGGCGGGCGCGTGGCCGGTCAGGCAGAAGGTCATGGTGGCGGCGAGGGCGTACACGTCGGCCGTCGGCGCAAAGCGGTGGATGCCGGTGTACTGTTCCACCGGCGCGTAGCCGGGCGTGTAGCCCGCGGTGGCTAACGATGAGGTGGCCTGCCCCTGGCCGTCGTAGTGCTTGGCCAAGCCGAAGTCAATCAACACGGCATGCTCGCGCCCGCCGCGGTTCACAATCATGATGTTTTGCGGCTTGATGTCGTAGTGCGCCACCGAGTTGCGGTGCAAGATGGCAACTGCTTCATACACAGGTTGTAACAGCGCTTGCGCTTGGGCGAAATTGAGCCGGCCGCGTTGGCGCACGTACTCCGCCAATGACACCCCGTCTAAGTATTCCATCACATAGTAAGCGGTATTGTTAGCCTCGAACACGTCGCCCACTTTCACGATGTTATCGTGCTGAATACCAAGGCGTTGCAGCCGCCCGGCCTCCGACACGAACGCCCGCAGGGCGTTCGACACCTCCGTCTTGGCGCTGTTTGGGTAGCTCACAATCACTGCGTCCGCGCCGCGTTCGCACAATACCGGACCAATGTAAAAAACCGGTTGTTAAATTCTGTAAAAGTTCGTAACTTTGCAGC
>JBJEKG010000004.1:0-5122 GCA_051878535.1 Muribaculaceae bacterium | reverse complement strand
ATTGGGCCTATTGGCCTAATTAGGCTTATTGGCAAGCCCCGCCCGCCGTGCCGCCTCTTGTTTTTGTCTCCGGCTTCGCAGCTTCAGCTGCGCGCTCGGCGTCAGCCGAGCTCTCGCCGGCTCGCAGCCCCCTTTTCTTCCAAAATATTCTTCCAAATTACTTCTCTACTGAGAATTTTTGTAACATGTTACAAAAATTCTCAGTGAATATTTGGTCATTTCAACAATAAATGCTAATTTTGCAGTGAAAGTATTTAACATATCCACTGATTATGATAATCCCGCGCACCTACTACTTGAATCAGCTCATATCGGCACAAAATACGGATATGATCAAAATCATCACCGGAATTCGCCGATGTGGTAAGTCATTCTTACTCTTCAAATTGTTCCACACCTATTTGACTGAGAACGGAGTTGACAATTCACATATTATTGAGGTGGCTCTCGATGACCGCATGAATATTGGATTGCGGAATCCGGACAATCTCCTTAACCACATCTACAATAAAGTCACTGATAATCAGCGCTATTACGTGCTCTTAGACGAGATTCAGCTCGTTGAGGACTTTGTGGGAGTGCTTAACAGTTTACTGCACGCTTCAAACCTTCAGGTTTATGTCACAGGCAGCAACTCGCGCTTTTTATCAAAGGATGTGGTTACAGAATTTAGAGGCCGCGGTCAGGAAATACATCTATTTCCCCTCTCGTTTTCCGAGTATTATAATGCTGTTGGCGGCGATAAAAGCGACCGCTGGCGCGAATACTACACCTTTGGCGGACTACCGCAGATTCTTTCAATCGATGAATATAACCAGAAAGTTGATTATTTGGAAAGCTTGGCCTTGACTGTTTTTTTGCGCGATGTTGTGGAGCGCAATGCCGTTAAGGGTGAAGAAGAGCTCACCGAGCTTCTTCGCATTTTGGCCTCATCGATTGGAGCTCCATGCAATCCCTCAAAGCTGAGCTATACATTCAAAAGCGTAAAGAATGTGAGCATTTCACCTAATACAATTGCCAATTTCTTAGGCTATTTTGAAGACGCATTTTTGGTCGAAAAGTCCATACGCTACAATATTAAAGGGAAAAAGTATATCAACACTCTGGCAAAATACTATTTCACCGACATTGGACTACGGAATGCGCTACTGGACTTCCGTCAAATCGAAGAAACTCATTTGATGGAAAATATCATCTATAATGAGTTGCGAATGAGAGGCTTTAGCGTTGATGTTGGTTGCGTTGAAGCCA
Organism: Muribaculaceae bacterium; assembly: GCA_051878535.1. Classification (GTDB taxonomy): domain Bacteria; phylum Bacteroidota; class Bacteroidia; order Bacteroidales; family Muribaculaceae; genus CAG-873. The sequence continues at coordinate 3,871 of JBJEKG010000004.1, read as the reverse complement.
CTATTCGCACTGAAGAAGGCCTGCAAAAGCGAGTTCAATACGAGGTGGACTTTGTGGCTAACAAAGGCTCGCAACGCTATTACATCCAGTCAGCACTGTCTTTGCCTGATGAAGCCAAAGTGCAACAAGAAACAAAATCATTTCGTGTCATCGGCGATGGGTTCAAAAAGGTGATTGTTGTTGGTTCAAACATTATGCCACATCGCAATACCGACGGCTATCTGCTAATCGGCATTTACGATTTCCTGCTCAATCCGGATATTCTGATTACAGGGTAGAGCTTTTCTACTGAGAATTTTTGTAACATGTTACGATTTTTTTCAGTGGAAAGGATTTTTTGCGGCGGGGTGTCACTTTTTGGGGGTGTGGTGCGTCTTATAGGCAAATGAATTTGAAAATGAAGATAATTGTTACTTTTTTATTGCTGTGGATGAGTGTTTCGGCTATGGCTCGCACCGTCAGCGGCGTGGTGGTTGATGAAAACGCGGCGCCGTTGGGGTTTGTCAGCGTGGCGTTGCTGTGCGATTCCACTGTGGTGGACGCCACCGTTTCGGATGCCGACTCCGGCTCATTCTCCTTCTCCAATTCCTCAGCCAACCGTGTAAAATTCTCGATGGTTGGTTACGAGGATTTACTTATGACGATTCCCGCCGACGGGCAGTGCGGCACGGTGGCTATGATGCCCTCCACCACCCTGCTGGGCGAATTGGTGGTGCGCGACCGTCTGCCCCAAACCCGCCTTAGCGGCAACGGTTTAGTCACTAAAATCGAAGGCTCGGTGCTCGAAACCGTGGGCACGGCCACCGACGTGTTGGCTCGTTTGCCCTTGGTCACCCTCGAAAACGACCAAGTGAGCGTACTCGGCCACGGCTCGCCAATCATCTACATCAACGGCCGCCAAGTGCGCAGCGACAACGAGTTGCAGCAGCTCTCGTCGGAAAACATTCGCTCCATCGAGGTCATCACCAACCCCGGCGCTCGCTACGATGCTTCGGTGCGCTCCGTTATCCGCATCCGCACCAAGCGCGCTCCCGGCGAGGGCTTCGGCTTTGAGTTCTACCACAACACCCACGCCAAGCACTACGTCCGCTCCAACGATGCGCTCAACATGCACTTCACCGAAGGCCCATTGCAAATCTTCGCCGAGGGCTACATGGCCTACGGCAAATCCTACTGGGGCGCGGTGATGGACCAAACAACCTTCGCCGACCACGTCTACACCCAGCACCTGACAGAGCGCACTCCCTCGCGAAATAATTATTACACCGGCAAGCTCGGCTTCGACTACCTCATCGGCAATCATTCATTCGGCGCCTATTATAAATATGAGGACGGCCACACTCGCGGCACCGGCTCATACAACTCTACCATCCGGCGCGACGGTGTCCACGTCGAAGACGTGTCGTCGACTGTTGCCAACCGCAACGTCACCGTGCCGGTTCACTCGGTCAACGCTTACTACAACGGCACCGTGGGCCAACTCCAAATCGATTTCAACTCCGACCTCTTCCTCAGCTCGAATACCGACGTCTCCAACCGCGAAAACATCAGCTCCATCTCCGGCATCTCGACCTCCTTCACCCGCAATGCCACCGACAAGCGACTCGTGGCCGAAAAGCTTGTGCTCACTTACCCGCTGTGGCGCGGCCAAGTGGAAGTGGGTCAGGAGTTTACCCACTCGCGCCTTGGCTACGATGTGACCAACCTCGGCATCGACGTGCCCTCGGCTTTCACCACCATCTACGAGAACGCCATAACCGGCTTCGCCTCGCTCTCGCAGCAGTTCGGCTCGGCCAACGTCACCGCCGGCGTGCGCTATGAGCACCTCAACAACCGCGTAACGGAGAACGGGACAGTGGCCGGCGGCGGCTCGCGCGTGTACAACGATTTCTTCCCCTCACTCTCCATCTCCGCACCCGTGCGCAATGTCAACCTTTCGCTCTCATTCTCCGGCAAAATCACCCGCCCGAGCTACGACCAGCTCGACGGCTCGCTCCAGTACGTGAACGAATCCACCTACTTGCACGGCAACCCGCTGCTGCGTTCCACCAAGGTGTGGAACACCGAAGCTATGGCCATGTGGCGCATCTTCTGGGCCATGCTCTCGTACACTCACCAGAAGGACCCTGTATATTACGACTGCACGGCCAAGGCCGACGACCCCACCGTGCGCGTAATCTCCTACAGCAATATGCGCCCCGACAACCAGGTGATGTTCTTCGCCGGAGCGCAGCCCACCCTCGGCCGCTGGAGCAACAACATCTCCGCCGGGTTGCTCTACTACCACTACCGCACCACCTTCAACGGCGCGGACCTGCTGTTCAACCATCCGTTCTACATCTTCAAAGTAAACTCCACGCTGCGCCTGCCGTGCGATTGGGCCCTCAACCTCGACTACCAACTGCAAAGTGCCGGCACTTACCAAAATGTGATGTTACGCCCGATGAATTACCTCGAATTCCAAGTGCAAAAGCACCTGCTTAACAAATCACTCACCCTCAAACTCACCGCCACCGACATCCTCAACCGCGGCACCGACAACCATCCCACCCTCTATGCCGGCAACATCATCACCTACTGCGAGAATATGAACTTCTCGCGCGGCGTGACCTTCTCGCTCACCTACCGATTCAACGCCGCTCGCAATAAATACCGCGGCACCGGCGCCGGCAACGACGCTCGCAATCGTATGTAGATTATTTGATTGGTTTATTTCGCCGACAGCCGTAACGCCCGGGTCACAGCCTCACGCGTTGCGGCTGCCAATCTTTCGGCAGGCGAACCGGGGTAGATGTCGCTGCGGAACACGTGGCGATAGGGCAATGGTTCTTCGGCCGTGCCGCACACCACTATGGCCGGCACGCCGGCGCGTTCGGCCGCTTTGACCACGCGGTCCACCAACTTGCCGCCGAGCACCGTCAGGCTGTCGACCTTACCCTCGCCGGTAATCACCGCCGAGATGCCCGGGCGCTCCAATTGCAGAGATGCCGCCGCCCGTTCCGCGCCCAAGTAGCCCTTGGCGCCCAACACCGAACACAGCGCGAAACCGATGCCGCCGCCCGCGCCATCGAACGGCGAGCGCGCCGCGATGAGTCGTTGCAGGTTGCGCAAGCCCGCGGCCAAGCCGCTGATATCCTCGCCCGGCATGGCTTTCTGCGGCGCGAAGTCAATGGCCGACAGCGAGCCGTCGCACAGCCGCGCCTCCACATCAATCATCGCCTCCAACGGCGGCAACGCGCACAAGCCGCCGAGGTCGATGGCGGCCACCTCGGCCAACCGCCGCGCATTGATTGCGGCGGAGATGTCCGCACCATGGGCGTCGTAGAATCGGGCACCCAACGCCGCCAACATGCCCGCGCCGCCGTCGCTGCACGTCGTGCCGCCCACCGCCACCGTCAGTCGCTCGGGCTTCAAGGCGGCCGCTGTGAGCATCGCCTCGCCCAAGGCGCGCGACGACCGCTCCATCAGCGGCACGCCGGCCGAGAAACAGCCGCGTCCCACCACGTCGGCACTCACCACCGCGACCTCGCCGCCGTCGACATACACACCCGGCGCCACAGCCCGCGGCCGCCGCAACACGATGTGCTGCGCCCCCTCCCCGCCATCGGCCATCGGTCGCAGTTCCACCTCCTCCGTCACGCCGCACCGGCGCAACTCCTCCGCCACCACCCGCGCCACCTCAGTAGCCGCGAGCGTGCCCTTAAACTTATCTGCCGCAATCAAAATCATACGCAAAATTTTTCGCCAAAGTTACCAAAAAAATCTCACACCGCCAAAAAAGAGTGGAGAGCGGAGAGTGGAGAGGCCGGGGTGGGGCTCCTGTTTTCGTCATGCGTTACCCAAATCGCGGTTGACCCAATTTTCGACCAGC
>JBJEKG010000003.1:0-5143 GCA_051878535.1 Muribaculaceae bacterium | reverse complement strand
CATCACCGGCGGCGGCCGCTACGACAACCTCACCGGCGTGTTCGGCATGCCCGGCATCTCCGGCGTGGGCATCTCCTTCGGTGCCGACCGCATCTACGACGTGCTCAACGGCCTCAACCTCTACCCCGAGCAGTTGGGCGCCGCCTCACAGGTGATGTTCGTCAACTTCGGCCCGGCCGAAGCAGCCGCCTCGCTCAAGGCCGTGAAGCAAATGCGTGCCGCCGGCATCAGCTGTGAGCTTTATCCCGACCTTGCCAAGATGAAGAAGCAGATGGCCTACGCCAATGCGGCCGCCATCCCCTACGTGGCCATCATCGGTGAAAGCGAAGCCGCCAACGGCACGCTCACCCTCAAAAATATGGCCGAAGGCACCCAAGCCACGCTCACCGTGGCCGAAGCCATCGCCGCCATTCAGCGATAGCACTACGCTATCACTTTGATTACACCTATGCCGAATGTGCCGTCACATTCCGGTAGCCCCACTGCGCACATTTCTATTCACTTATTTATACTTTCAAATCATCATGCTTCAAAGAATTACCCTATTGGTTTTCAGCGCCTTAATGGCTGCAGTAGCAATGGCTCAAGCCGAGCGCCCCACCGACGCTAACATCGGTGGACACATCATCGACGAAACGGGCGAACACGTGCCCTACTGCCTTGTGAAGGTCACCGACCTCAACTTGGCAGTGCTCACCGACGCCTCGGGCCACTACGTGTTCCGCGACCTCGTCCCCGGTACTCACACCATCGAAGTATCCTACACCGGATACCAAAAGCAATCGGCACAATTCACCATCGCCGCCGACCAAACCTTGGAACTGAATTTCACCATTCAGCCTGACGCGTTCCTGTTGGAACAGGTGGTGGTCACCGCCTCCAAAAGCGAGCAGGTGCGCCGGCTCAGTCCGTCGTTAGTCAACGTGGTTCCCGGCAAGATTTTCGACCGCGTGGGCGCGTGTTCGTTGGCCGACGGCCTCGGCTTTCAGCCCGGTGTGCGCGTGGAAAACGACTGCCAGAATTGCGGCTTCACCCAAGTGCGCATCAACGGCCTCGACGGTCACTATTCGCAAATCTTGATGAACTCGCGGCCGGTGTTCTCGGCCTTGGCCGGCGTGTACGGCTTGGAGCAAATTCCGGCCAATATGATTGAGCGCGTGGAGGTGATGCGCGGTGGCGGCTCGGCGCTGTTCGGCTCCTCGGCCATCGGCGGCACCATCAACATCATCACCAAGGACCCGGTGGTCAACTCCGCCCAAATCAAGCACACTATCACCTCGGTGGGCCCTTCCGGCTCGTTGGACAACAACACCACGCTCAATGCCTCAATCGTCACGGACAATGGTCGCGCGGGCATGTTCATCTACGGTCAAAGCCGCTACCGCGACGGCTACGACCACGACGATGACGGCTTCACCGAAATCGCCCGCCTGCGCAGCGAAACCATCGGTACGCGTGCCTTTCTCAAGACCTCCTCCATCACCCGCCTCACCCTCGACTACCACAACACCCGCGAGAATCGCCGCGGCGGCGACCAACTCGACGTGCCCGCACACGAGGCTATGGTCTGCGAGCAAACCGACCACGATATCCACGCCGTGGAGGCCACGTTCGACATCCGTCCCAACGATTTCCGCGACCATATCGCCCTGTTTGCCGCCACCCAAAGCACCAAGCGCAGCAGTTACTACGGCTCGGAACAAGACCCCAACGCCTACGGCCGCACCGCCGACTTGGTCATCAGCACCGGCGCGCAGTACACGCACCAACTCAACCGACTGCTGTTCATGCCGTCGGAGTTGGTGGCCGGCGTGGAGTACAACTTCAACCGCCTGCACGACGTGACCTTGGGCTACGACCACGACGTGCTCCAATGCGTCAACATCTACAGCGGCTACCTGCAAAACGAGTGGCGCAACGACCACTGGGGCTTGCTCATCGGTGCTCGCCTTGACAAGCACTCGCTCATCAGCGATGCAATCATCTCGCCCCGCGCCAACATCCGCTTCAACCTCGACAACAATAGCAACATCCGCCTGTCGTACTCCACCGGCTTCCGCGCGCCGCAAGCCTACGACGAGGACTTCCACGTGGCCGTGGTGGGTGGCGAACGCCTTGTGACGGTGCTTGCACCCGACCTCAAAGAGGAATCGTCGAACAGCTTCAGCGCCTCCGTCGACCTCTACCACACCTTCGGCTCGGTGCAAACCAACCTGTTAGTTGAAGGCTTCTACACCGACCTCAGCGACGTATTCGCCATGCGCCGTCTCGAACAGCCCGACGCCGCCGGCAATGCCGTGTTGGAACGCTACAACGGCTCCGGCGCACGCGTGTTCGGCTTCAACATCGAAGGCAAAGCCTACTTTTCCTCGCACTTCGACGTGCAGGCCGGCGTCACCTGGCAACGCTCGCGCTACAAGCAGCCCGAAGCGTGGTCCGAGGACCCCGAAGTGCCCGCGGTTAAGCGCCTGTTCCGCACCCCCGACTTCTACGGCTACTTCGTAGCCAACTGGGAAGTGGTACACGGCTTAAAAGCCATCTTCTCAGGCACTTACACCGGTTCGATGTTGGTGCAACATCTTGCCGGCTCGGGCGTTGAATGCGACTGCGCCGTCACCACTCCGCGCTTCTTCGACGCCTCCGTGAAGTTGGCCTACACCTTCCGCCTCTACAACCGCGCCGACTTGGAAATCGGCGCCGGCGTCAACAATCTGTTCAACGCCTACCAAGACGACTTCGACCAAGGCTACCTGCGCGACAGCGGCTACATCTACGGCCCCGCCGCCCCCCGCTCCCTCACCGCCTCCCTCGCCCTCCGCATCTAATCCGCCCCACCTCGCCGCCCGCCACAGACTTCGCCGTTATGGCGAAGTCTGTGGTGGGCGAGCCTTTTTGCACCGGCTTCGAGCTCTTGCTCGCATTGATGAGTTGAGCCATCCGGGTATGCCGCAGCAAGCCGCGGCACTACTTGTAATTTCTAATAGGCTCTCGACTCGTTTTTTGTTGTTATTCCTTATAAACAATTAAACAAAAAGAGCTATTTCTCATGCGATTAGTTGTAAATCTCTCAAAATGAAGCAAATAAGCAAGGGAAAGGTGAAGAAATGTCGCAAATGTGGGGCAACTTTGCCTCGATTTTGTCGCAAATGTGGGGCAACTTTGCCTTGATTTTGTCGGAAATGTGGGGCAAGCGGGCCGCTTGGGTAGTTGAATTGGCCTAATTGGGCTAATTAGGCTAATTAGGCTTATTAGGCTAATTGGGCTAATTGGGCTAATTCCGGCGCGGTTGGTCATTTTCGCTTGAAAGTTGGCGCTTTTGGGAACTTTTTGCGATTTTTTGCTGTTATTTGACAAAAAATAACTATCTTTGCAGTTGATTTTGACCTTCGAGCATCCGGCTAAGTGCGCTTTTCACCATGTCGGTGCGTCCTCTCCCGGGCCTTAGGTACTTTTCTATTCCGTCTTAAGTTACCTATCGCTATATTAAACACCTTTTTTACCAGCCGTGTTGGCTCTTTAATCGATTAATAATCAACAAAATAACAATAATCGCATCCTAAAATGAAGAAACCATTGTTCTTGGGATTTTTATGCTCGGCTCTTTTGCTCGGCTTGAGTGCTTGCTCCGACGGCGACACTCCCGGCGTGAAGGGCTATGGCAAAATTTCCCCGACGGTCGACATTGACGGCAATGTGAAGTCTTCGCGCTCGCGCGTGGAGGCCGGCGACATTACTGTCAACGACTTATCTGTAAAACTGACTTCCGCCGATGGCTCTTACTCCAACACATGGGCTTCGGTGGCTGAGTTTCCTACTGACCAGCAGTTTAAAGTGGGCGAGTACAACTTCGAAGTGTTCTACGGCGACGAGTACTCCGAAGGCTTCGAAAAACCTTACTTCCACGGCTCGCAAACAATTGAAGTCAATGAGAACCTCACCACTCCGGTGAGCCTCACCGCTGAATTGGCCAACACCATGGTCACCATTCAGTACACCGACAACTTCCGCAACTACATGAGCTCGTGGAGCGCTCAACTCCATAGCAACGGCGGCAACTACATCGACTACGTCTCCTCCGAAACCCGTCCCGCTTACCTGCGCCCGGGCGACGTGGAAATCTACGTGGACTACACCAAGCAGAACGGCAAATCCTACCGCTTCCTTGCTGCCACCTTCCCCGCAGCCGCCAAAACTCACTACACCGTGACCATCGACCTCAACCAAGATGCCGGCGCAGCCTTCATCACCGTTATTTTCGATGAATCCACCGTGGAAGAGCCCGTAACCATCGACCTCGACGACATCGAGAACGCTCCCGCACCCGTGGTGACCTACTCCGGCTTCAACCCCGAAGAAGTGATGACCGTGGTGCCCGGTTACCTCCAAGGCCAAGCGCCCAAATTCAGCATCGTGGCTCAAGCCGGCCTCAAAGCCGTGAAGATGACCACCATCTCCGCCACCCTGCTCGCTCAAGGTTGGCCTGCCGAAGTGGACCTCTGCAATTGCGACGCTTCCACCCAGCAACGCCTCACCAACCTCGGCTTCGTTGGTCGCGGCCTGTTCAAGAACCCCGACAAAATGGCCACTATCGACCTCACCGGCATGATTGAAAAGATTGCCGTAGTGAGCGGCGACAACACCACCACCATCACCCTCGTGGTTGAAGACAAGATGACCAAGGCTTCCGAGCCCATCACCCTCACCATCAACGCCGAAGAGCTCCAACTCGAATTGGCCAACGCTCAAACCCTTATCCAAGGCGACAGCGAGCTGACCATCGACCTGCTCTTCAACGGCGGCGACCCCACCGGCGTGGTTGATATTCAATACTTTAACGAACGTGCCACCTGGAGCACGATGCCCGTGGTTTACACCGCGCAAACCACCAACTCGCGCGCCGTTAGCCCCATCAACCGCTACACCGCCGTAGTTACTACCCCCGACGCTACTTCCGACCTGAAGATTCGCGCCATCATCGGTGCGGGCACCTCTTCCACCGTCACCAGCACCGACGTGACCATCGACCGCGAAGTCGCTGTGGTTACTCCCGCGGTGAGCGCCGGCGGCGCATACGCCACCAAAGCCATCGTCGACTGCACCGCCGCCACCTCGCAAGGCGCAGTGACCGGTGCTCAGCTCGAAT
>JBJEKG010000002.1:0-5190 GCA_051878535.1 Muribaculaceae bacterium | reverse complement strand
TAGTTTTATTCCAATTATACGTTTTACGTTTACGTTTTTACGTTTAGTTGTCACGGAATCTATGTTTTAAATGAAAGAGCCGTGCTCCATTTTCTCAAATGGACAATTATGTCCACTAACAGCAGCATTGCCACTCACAGGTAATTGCTGCTTTCTGCCGGTGTCGCTTTAGCGAAGGCCACCTTTCCCACCACACCACCCAAGTAAGCGCCCCGGCTTTCACAAGTCGGGGCGCTTTGGGCAAAGATACAGAAAAATTTCTGTGTATTTTGTGGCGCGTGGTCGGGCTTAGCGGCGGCGACGCACGCTGCGTGTAGGAGCGGAAGATGAGGAGGAACTGTTGTTCGACGGGCGCTGTTGCTGGGTGCTCTCGCGGCGCGAACTGCTGCGGCGCGAACTACTGCGGGTGCTGCGCGCGGGTTGCTTCTGGGGTTGTACGGAGGTGGAATCGCCTTCAGCCAAAGCTTCAGCTTGGGCGGCTGCCTCGGCGCGGGCTTGGAGCTCTTCGCGGGTGGGTGTCCACAGGCGTTGCTCAAACGAATCGAGCGAGGCTTGGATGGAATCGCACGCGCGGCGACGGTCGTCGGGGTCGGGATACATCTGAGCCATCGAACGGTTGCGCAGGTTGCGTGTCTTGTAGATTTCGCCCGTGTACATATTGAGGTTGAAGAAGTCGTCGAAGGTGTAGGTGGGCAGGTTGTTGGAATCGTCCACGAAGATGCCTTGGGTAGTGAGGTACGGGCGCAGGTCGCTGTACTTCACCCAGAACATCGGGTAGCGGATGGCGTCGCCGCCGAAGTCGCCGGCACGGTGGAGCACCGGGCAGATGGCTTGAATGTTCATTTTCAGGCGGTTATAGCGGTTGTCGAATCGCCATTCCTCGATAACGTAGTACGATAGAACCTCGTTCGACGGCACGTCGGCTTCCTCAATGACGAAGCGCGGATTCTTTTCCGACGAGCCGCGAGCCTCGGTGTAGATTACGTGGAAGCGGTCGAGCATATCCTTCACCTTGATTTGATATTGCTCGGTAAACACCTCGCGACCGTCGAGATATTCGTATGCTTTGAGCTGATTATCAGCTAATAAGCGCATGATGATGCGGAAAAGATTTTCCTGACCCTCGATGGGTTCTTCGGGGAAGTAGAGGCACGCGTTGGTGTCGTTTTCGAGGTCGATTTGGCGATAGATTACGCGGAGGTACTGCACGTCGCCTTCCGACAGGCCGTCGTCGCCGCTGTCGTAGAAGCCTTGCATGCGCTGTGTGATGCCCGACTGCTGCTCTGTTTGGCGGCTGTTGCGGTCGGTGCGTCGGCTCACAGACCCGGCCGAGGAGGTGTTGTTATCCTGCGCGAAGATGCCGATGGCGAAAGCGGCGAGCAGGCTGGCGGTGAGTGTATATTTGAATGCTTTCATATCTAAAAGTGAGAATGCAAGGCGTTAATTTACAATTACTTCCATGGGTGAGAGGTCGCGGGTGATGCCGTCGGGGCCGATGGCTTTGATGCGCGAGATGTAGAAGCGCTTGCCGCGTTGCAGGCGCTGGAACGACTGGCGCTGGCGCTGGGAGAACTTGGCGCCGTCGCTCACTTCGGGGATGGCGTTGCCCATCGAATCGAAGAATACGGTCTCGAAGCTGAGCACGGTGAAGGGGGTATTGAGCAAACCGTCGTCGATGGCGGCGCCGAGGCCTTCGGCACGAATCAAAATGGTCTTACTCAGCGGTTTACCGCCGCGATATTGGTCGGGATGGCCGTTGGAATCGGTGAACGGAATGAACGGTGTGGGGTCGGGCAAACGGCGCACGCGGAATGTGGTGGCGGCCATCTGCACCGAGCGGCCGTCCATGTTGGCGGTGACGGTGATGGTGGCGTCGGCGCCCACGTTCGAGGGGCGAGCCACCCACTTATCGCCGGAACGAGTGAGCGAGCCGTTGGTCATGGTGGCGGAGATGTCGTTCATGGCCACACCCGGCACGGAGATGCCGATAGGGTTGTCGATACCGGCATAGAGCACGTTCATCATCGTGGCCGATACGGTAGCCATCGGCTCGATGACGGTGTACGACGATTCAAACGGGTGGCGAGTGCGGGAGCCGTCGCCGTGGGTCACTTCGAGGAAGCCGCTGTAGTTGAACGTGCCGGTTTGGGTGGGTGTAAGTTCGTACAATCCCAATTGGTTGCCCAACGACTGGCCGTCGATGAAGATTTCCGGACGGGCGGTGGTGTCCACAGCTGCTAACACAATGTTAGCTTGATACTTACCGCCGCGCATCACCATTCGCGATTGCGGGATGACGTAAGCGGTGAGCTCGTTCACGCGCACGTCGCCGGCATCCACTTGCGCATAGATGCTTTGCAGGGCCTCGCCCTCGGCATAGAGCACGTCGCTCTGCAATTTGGTGAGGATGGTAACGGCGGCCACGGTGGGCTGCTGGTCGAATTTGGCCTCTTCCCAGGTCTGCGGGGTGAGGGTGCCTTTGCGTTGCACTGTGCCGGTATAAAGCATTTGTGCTATGTTGGCTTGCTTGGTGGAATCGGGGATAAACGACTGAATGAATGAGCGGTAACCTTCGACATCGGCGCGCAGAGCGGCACCGCGTGCGTTCGTGGGGTTGAGCATCACCACGGCAGCGGCTTCGAGGTCATCGCGGTTGACGATGTCGTTGGGGTCGCCGTTGGCACCATCGGCCTTTTGCACAATCAGGAGCTTGAGCGAATCGATGGTGCAGAGCAATCGATCGGTGGCTTGGCGCACCTGCGTGGCCTTGTCGAGCCATGGGCCGCCCTTGTCGGGATTGAGGGCGGTGAACGCCTCCAACTGGCTGTAAATCGTTTGGTTGCGACGCGCCACGTTCTCGTTGGTGCGAGTGAGGCCGTCGTGCACCTGTGTGAAGCCATCGAGCACGTCGGACGACACGTTCAACGCCAACATCGCGGTGAGCACGATGTACATGAGGTTGATCATCTTCTGACGTGGCGAAAGCCTTGTATTACTTGTACCCATTTAACTTACTGATTTAATTGGGTTTATGCTTCCGGTTCGGGGGTCGGAACGGCGGGTGCGGGCGCCATTGGAGCGGCGCCGGGCATTTGGCCGTACATATTGATGGTCATAGCGTGAATCATCTTCTCGTACACGCTGTTGAGTTGCTGCATGTAGCGAGCCATGCGCTCGGTTTCCTCGCAGTAGCGAGTGCTTTGGGTGGCGCTCTTCTCGTACATATCGCGGATGTCCTTGATGCCGCGGTTCACACGGTCGATGCTGTCGATTTGCGACGACACACTCTTGAGCTGAATCTCGTAGATGGTGTTGAGGCCTGCGATGTTGCGGTTGAGCGTTTGCATCTGCTCGGCATAACCGGTAGCCGCGTCGGAGATTTGGGTGGAGTTGGTGGTGATGGCCTGATACGACTGTAAGATGGTGTCGCTCACGGCGTTGAGCGCTTGGGTGGTTTGGCGCAACTGCTGCATGTCGGCAGCGATACCGGCGATTTGGTCCAGGTAAGCCTGTGTGGCGGAGGTGAGTTCGGCCATGCGCGAAAGCTGGTCGGCCGCGGCCGACATCTTGGCGATGGATTCGGAGAGCGACTGGGCGTCGTCCTCGTTGAGGTTGATTCCGGCAGGGATACCGGCTGCGGCCTTGGCATCGGCCACCGACGGAGCTTGGACAATCACGGTGCCCATGGGCACGCCCGCTTCGTCGCCTTCGGCAGCTACACCTTCTGCAGCTACACCGCCGGAGATTACGGTGCCGCCAATCACGGTGCCGCCCACAGCGCCACCGCCGTTGATAACCACGCCACCGCCAGCGTTGCCGCCGGCAAATTCGGGACGGTCTTCGGGGTCTTTGCTTTCGAGCACAGGGAACACGTCCTCCCAGTGGTATTCGCGAGGCGGACGGTCGAATGCGGTGAGCACGAACATCAACACCTCGGTGCCCATACCCAACGACAGCAACGCGTTGCCGCCCGGGAGGTGCAGAATTTTGAACAAGGCACCCCAAATCACGATGGCGGCGCCGATGGAGTATGCAAAGTTGAAGAAGCGTTGGCCTTTTTCACTGCTGATAAAAGCACTGATACCGCGCTTATATTTTTGAACTTTTCCCATGATGGATTAGCTGTATTTTCGAGGTGAATTATTTACGTTTGTTGCCGCGAGCGAAGCCGATTTGAGTGCGAACGCAGCGGAAACCGATGTACGAGCGTTGCTCGTTTTGGTATTCCCACATGCGCAAGTCGGAGCGGATATTGTGAGCCACGTCTTTCCACGAGCCGCCGCGCACGATTTTGCGTTTGAGGCGATAGGGGTCTTCCACGGCAGCGTTGTAGCGGTATTCGGGGTTGAGGTCGGAGGTCAAACGGCTCACGCTTTCAGTGAACGCGGTCGAAGTCCATTCGCTCACGTTGCCGGCCATGTCGTAGAGGCCGAAGTCATTGGGCGCGTAAGTACCTACTCGCGAGGTGATTAGGTGGCCGTCGCGCACGAAGTTGCCTTCGCCGGGCTTGAAGTTGGCATAGAAGCAACCGCGGTCCTCGCTCAGCGCGAGTTCGCCTTCCCAGGGGTACATATTTTCATCCACACCGGCGCGGGCTGCGTATTCCCATTCGGCCTCGGTGGGCAGACGGTAGGGCTCGATGTACACGCCCTCGCGGCCGAGCGAGCGGCGCAGATAGTCGGTGCGCCAGTTGCAGAAAGCATTGGCCTGCTCCCAGCTTACGCCCACCACGGGATAGTCGGAGTAGCCGCCGTTGGCGAAGTACATGCGCACGTAAGGTTCGTTGTACGCGTTTTCGAAGTCGTTGACCCAGGCGGTGGTGTCGGGATACACATTAACTATATATGTGTTGAGGAAATCGTAGTCGCCGGTGAGCTGACGAGTGATGGTTTGGCGCACGATGCGGCCGTCGTCGTCGATGTAGGCGGTATCCTTCGAGATGGTAGGATTATCGGTGGCCACAGCGTGGTCGGTGTTGTAATCGCGGCGCGATGGGTCGAGACGGTGGCGACGTTGCACAGCTGCCGTTTGGTCGTAAATTTCGTAGCGATAGTTGAGTTGCGTAGCGTCCAATTCGCGCACACCGGTGATGGGATTGGTGCGGTACACGCTCTCGATGGCGCGAAGCTCTTCTTCCGAGGGGTTGCGCCAGGGTATAGGTTTCGACCAGTCCAAGTGCGGGGTGACGGG
>JBJEKG010000001.1:0-5192 GCA_051878535.1 Muribaculaceae bacterium | reverse complement strand
CGGCCGCTCACGGCAAAGCGGCGGCTCGGGTCTTGGTTTGGCCATCGTCAAGGCCGCTGTGGAGGCTGCGGGCGGCACCATCACCGTGGCCAACCGCATTGACCACCACGGTCTGCAATTCACCTTCTCCCTTCCCTGTGCCGATGAAAATCAAGAAAAAATAAGCACAAACTGAAAATTTCTGTGCAAATCTTTGGCAAAGTGCAAAATAATTCGCAACTTTGCGTGTCAATTAACTTTCCGACAAGATAAACATACCTAACTATGAACAACGAACTCGACTGGAAACACCTTCCATTTGGTTATTACCCCACCGATTTCAACGTCCGCTGCACTTACAAAGACGGTAAGTGGGGCGAAATCGAAGTAACCCCGTCCGACCGCATCGAACTGCACATGGCCGCTACCTGTTTGCACTACGGCCAAGAGTGCTTCGAAGGCCTCAAAGCCTTCCGCGGCGTCGACGGCAAGATTCGCATCTTCCGCATGCACGACAACGCTGTGCGCATGCAGCAATCGGCCGAGGGCATCGAAATGCAGCCCGTGCCCGAAGAAATCTTCAACGAAATGTGCATCAAGGCCGTCAAGCTCAACGAGCGCTTCGTGCCCCCTTACGGCTCGGGCGCTTCGCTCTACATCCGTCCGCTGGAAATCGGCATCTCGCCCAGCATCGGCGTGAAATCTTCCTCTGAATACGTATTCATGGTGATGGTGACTCCCGTTGGCCCGTACTTCAAAACGGGCTTCGGCTGCACCGACATCTGCATCATGCGCCAATACGACCGCGTGGCTCCCCGCGGCACCGGCCGATACAAAATCGGCGGTAACTACGCTGCTTCGCTCACCGCTACCACCCACGCGCACGCTCTCGGTTACTCCGCTGTACTTTTCCTCGACCCGAAGGAGAAAAAGTACCTCGACGAATGCGGCCCGGCCAACTTCTTCGCCATCATCGACGGCAAATACGTCACCCCCAAGAGCGACTCCATCCTGCCTTCAATCACCAACCGCGCACTGCAAACCTTGGCACAGGAGATGGGCATCGAAGTCGTGGCTCGTCAAATCACCGTGGACGAGCTTGAGAAGGCTACCGAAGCCGGCGCTTGCGGCACCGCTGCCGTCATCTCGCCCGTGGGCACCATCCGCGACCTCGACAACGACCGCGACTACGTAATCTCGGCTGACCGCAAGCCCGGTCCCGTGTGCACCGCTCTCTACAACAAACTCAACGCCATCCGCCTCGGCGAAGAGCCCGACACTCACAACTGGAACACCATCGTGGAATAATGCTCGATTATCGGCAACTCTACGACCTATATTATCCGCAGCAAACCCGGCGACGCTTCATTCTGGAGGAACACTCCCGACGCGTGGCCGAGTTTGCTCGCACCATCAACGAAGCTAAGCAGCTCGGACTCGACCCCCACTTGGTGGAGTCCGCTGCTATGCTCCACGACATCGGCATATTCTTGGTGTACGCTCCGTCGATTGATTGCTGGGGCACGCAAGGCTACATGCGCCACGGCGTGCTCGGTGCCGACCTGCTGCGCTATCACCATTTCGACGAGGAGATAGCTCGCGTGGCCGAACGGCATACCGGCACCGGCATCACCGCCGCTGATGTGCGGGCGGCGGGGCTGCCCATGGACGAACCCACACGCTGCATGATGCCGCAGTCCACCCTCGAGCGCCTCATCTGCTATGCCGACAAGTTCTTCAGCAAGAGCGCCAACTTAGACCGCAAACCGTTGGACCGCGTCGTCCGCTCCATAGCTCGATTCGGCGACGCATCCTTGCAGCGGTTCTACGACCTCCACTCCGAATTTAACATCGATTAACAAACACTACAGCGCATGGGGAAAGCAAAGCACATCGACTTAGACAATCCGGAATTCCAGCAGGCTCTCAATTTGGTGGAGAACACCCACTCATCGGTGTTCCTCACCGGCAAAGCAGGCACCGGTAAGTCGACCTTCATGCGCTACATCGTGCAGCACACGCGCAAGAAGTGTGTGGTGCTCGCTCCCACCGGCATCGCCGCCATCAACGCCGGCGGCCAAACCCTCCACTCGTTCTTCCAAATACCCTTCAAGCCGCTGCTCCCCGACGACAAGGAGTTCGACCGCAAAAACCTGCGCAACCGCATGCGCTTCACCAAGGACAAGCTCAAGCTATTTCGCGAGCTCGAGCTTATCATCATCGATGAGATTTCGATGGTGCGCGCCGACGTGCTCGACTTCATCGACCTCATCCTGCGATACTTCTGCGGCAACCCGCGCCAGCCGTTCGCCGGCAAGCAGATTCTGATGGTGGGCGACATCTACCAGCTCGAACCGGTCACCACCGCCAACGACCGCGAGCTGTTGCGCCGCTGCTATCACGGCACCACGTTCTTCTTTGATGCCAACGTGTTTCGCGACTGCGTCATGGTTCCCATCGAGCTGAAGAAGGTGTACCGACAGAGCGATGCAGCCTTCATCTCGGTGTTGGACCGCATCCGCTCCGACCAAGCCACCGCCTCCGACATCGCCGCCATCAACGCCCGCGTGGTGCCCGGGTTCGACCCCGCTATCGCCCCGCTCGACACCACTCCCGGCGGCAAGATGACTATGGTGATAGCAACCATCCGCGCCACCGTCGACAACATCAACACCACCCGATTAGCGCAGCTCACCACCAAGCCGCGCACCTACAAGGCTGGCGTGCGAGGCGAGTTTCCCAAGACATCGTTCCCCACCGACCAAGAGCTCACCCTCAAGAAGGGAGCGCAGGTGGTATTCATCCGCAACGATTCCGAGCGGCGCTGGGTCAACGGCACCCTCGGCACCATCACATCCATGAGCAACGACCACGTGGAGATAACGCTCGACTCCGGCGAGTTGGTCGAAGTCGAAGCGGAAGTGTGGGAGAATATGCGTTACACTTACAACGAACAGGAGCACACCATCGCCGAGGAAGTGCTCGGCACCTTCACCCAGCTACCCATCAAATTGGCGTGGGCCATGACCATCCACAAAAGTCAAGGCTCCACCTTCTCCAACGTAGTCATCGACCTCGGCCGCGGCGCATTCACCGGCGGGCAGACCTACGTGGCGCTGAGCCGTTGCACCTCGCTCGAAGGCATCATCCTCACACGTCCGCTGCAGATGTCCGACGTGTTCGTCAACCCCGCTGTCAAGCAGTTTGCACAGCGCTTCAACGACCAAACGCTTGTGCAACGTGCCTACGAACAAGAGTACGCCGACCAGCTCTACGGCCAGTCGGCTGCCGACTTCGCCGCCGGTCGCTTCCTCCAAGCAGTGGAACACTTCGCATCGGCCATCGACATCCGCAACGACCTGCAGCAACCCGCAGTGCGACGGATGCTCTCGCGCAAGCTCTCCGATTTGGCGGCCGACCGCGTGCAAGTGGCCAAGCTCACGGCGCAAGTGGAAGGCATGCGCCGCCAGCTGCAAGTGCTCTCCGACGAGTTCTACCGCCTCGGTATGCAATGCCTCGACGACGGCTACAACACCGCCCCCGCCATCGCCAACTTCGAGAAGGCGCTGTGGCTCAACCCCGACAACGAAGCCGCCTCCGAAGCCCTCTCCAAGCTCTAACCCAATTAGCCCAATTAGCCCAATTAGCCTAATTAGCCTAATTAGCCTAATTCACCCACTCACAGCACGCTTTTCGCACATTTTTTCGGCGAAATGCTTGCGGTTTGCAGATTTTTTTATAACTTTGCACTGATTTGTGATATAAACTAATCAGTACCATAAAAACTTAATTACCAAGATATGAAACCATACGTTTTAGGCATCGACATAGGCGGCACCAACACCGTCTTCGGCATCGTTGACACCCGCGGCGCAGTAATCGCCAGCAGCTCCATCAAAACCGCCAAACACAGCAAAATTGAAGATTATATCGACGAGCTTTACACACAAGCATCGCGCTTAATCGACGCTAACGATGCCACCGACAAAATCCACGGCATCGGCATCGGCGCCCCCAACGCCAACTACTACACCGGCTCCATCGAAGAAGGTGTCAACCTTCCCTGGCCGTCGCCCATACCTTTGGCTCGCTTGGTGAGCGAGAAGTTCGGCATCCCCGTGGCAATCACCAACGACGCTAACGCCGCCGCCATCGGCGAAATGACCTACGGCGCCGCCCGCGGTCTGAAAGACTTCATCATGATTACCTTGGGCACCGGCGTCGGCTCGGGCATCGTAATCAACGGTCAAGTGGTTTACGGCCACGACGGCTTCGCCGGCGAGCTCGGCCACATGATTGTGAAGCGCAACAACGGCCGCCTTTGCGGTTGCGGCCGCACCGGTTGCTTGGAAGCTTACTGCTCAGCTACAGGCGTGGCTCGTTCCGCTCGCGAATTCCTGGAAATTCGCACCGAACCGTCGCTGCTGCGCAACATTCCCATCGAGCAAATCACCTCCAAGGACGTGTACGACGCTGCCGTGCAAGGCGACAAGATTGCCAAGGATATCTTCGAATACACCGGCACCATCTTAGGCGAAGCCTTCGCCGACATGATGGTGTTCTCCTCGCCCTCGGCCTTCATCCTCTTCGGCGGCCTCGCCAAGTCGGGCGATTTGCTGATGAAGCCGCTACGCGCCGCAATGGACCGCAACATGATGGGCATCTTCCGCGGCAAAGCCCGCGTACTGCTGAGCGAACTCAAGGAAGCCGACGCTGCCGTGCTCGGTGCCAGCGCCCTCGGCTGGGAAGCCAAACCGCTGCCCGCCCCCGAAGCCTAACCGCCTGCAATCCCAATTAGCCATTTCGGGTGGCTAATTGACCCGAATATCCACCTTAGCCCAATTAGCCCAATAAGGCCAATTGGGCTAATTTCGGATCACGGAGCGCCCGCTGTGCCGCCCACCCTGCCGTGACCATCCGGAACTCCCCGAGGCAAGCCTCGAGGCTACAGGTGGGCGGTGCAGCGGAGAACCGAGCGTGGTTAGTGGCCGGTGGCGATGTACTGCAGAGCGCGGTCGAGCCAGGTGTCGCGGGTGCCGCCGTACACTTCGTTGTAGTCGTAGGTCAGGGTGATGTCGGGGGTAACGCCCTGACCTTCGAGGATGGTGCCGGAGGTTGTGCGGGTGCAGCGGTCGCACAGGTAGCCGAAGTGTGGACCGTCCTGCGAGCCGAATGTGCCGGTGTAGTACTCGTCGAAGTCGCCATGGAGCACG